>WGLQ01000027.1 GCA_016125495.1 Hyphomicrobiales bacterium
CGTCAGGCCGTTCTTGACCGACGTGAAGGTGTTCTCGATCTCGGTGCCGACTTCGCCGACGATCGTGATGATCGCAACGCCGATGAGAGCGGCGATGAGGCCGTACTCGATGGCGGTCGCGCCGGACTGGTCCTTGCGGAAGCGTGCAAACAGAGCCTTCATGGGTATCTCCCGTACCTGGATACTACACTGCAGTGTCCGGGGCGCCCGACTGCGAATTGGATGCGTCACCGAACTGAGGGCGACCCTAGTCCTCCACCTCTAATGGAAGTTTAATTTGACAGCTGCACGACTCGGATTGGTAAATGAGTTCAATATGTTCGACCCACCCTGCCACGTCCGGCCCCACCCCATGCCCCCCCGCACGTGTCCTCGCCCTGCATCGAGACACTCGTTTGCAATTCATTCATCTATTTGCGCTCCAATGGCGCAAGCTCCACTCGCAACCCAAAGGCTCAGCCATGCTGTCGGCACGCGCAATTCGCTCCCATCTACTGTCGGCCTGCCTGGGCGCCACCGTCCTCGCCGCCGCCGCCACGTTCCATCCGGCATCCGCGATCGAGAACGTCGGCCTCTTCGACGACTTCCTGGTTCAATACGATCAGGTCGAGCTGATGCGCCTCGACGAGGACGTCGCCGATATCATCGTCGGCAATCCCTCCATCGCGGACGTCACCATTCAGAGCGGCCGTCTCCTCATCGTCACCGGAAAGACCTTCGGCGTCACCAACCTCATCGCGCTCAACAACGCCGGCCAGGTCATCATCAACCGTCGCCTCGTCGTGCGTGCCGACGACCAGAAGGTGGTCCACCTCAATCGTGGCGCCCTTCGCGAGACCTACAATTGCGCTCCCAAGTGCCAGTCGATCCTGACCGTGGGTGATGAACAGAGCTACTACTCGCGCATCGCAAAGGCGGCCGAGGACAAGTTCAAGGTGTCCGCGACGGTCGTCGAGGCCGGACAGGGCGGCGACTGATCGCCCAGCCGGACTGTTGATTTCCGCACCCGCCACGAGGGGGGCAGCCGGTTCGCCGCTGCCCCCTCTGGCTTTCATGGTCCTGCGATGACACCGCCTGGCATGCACCTGGCATGCGCTCCGCATGCCCTCCGGTTGCCCCCTGGCGAGCGCGAGAAAAAAAATGGTAAACTCCCCGATCACCGGAATTGACGCCAGTTTAACCATGGTGAATTTCGGTCAATCTTTTTACCGATCCTTAAGGTCGCTCGGTGTAGACGAATTGTCGTGGGAAACTGCAAGTAACGTGTGGGGCGTCCAATGTCTGGTAGTGTTTCGGCCGTCAAGGCCGTGCCTGGTCGCGGTCTTTTTGCAAGGCTGAGAGGGAATCGTGACGGCTTCACGGCCGTGGAGTTCGCGCTCGTCGCCGCTCCCTTCCTCGCCTTCGTCTTCGCGATCCTCGAGGTCGCCCTCGTCTACTTCGGTACCTTCACGCTCGAGAACGCCGTCGATCAGGCAGCACGCCAGATCCGCACCGGCCAGGCGTCCGCGGCCGGATGGAGCGCGGACGACTTCAAGAGCGAAATCTGCTCGAAGGTGGCGACCTTCTCGGACTGCAACGCGGGCCTCAAGGTCGACGTCCGCTCGTTCGGCAGCTTCTCGAGTATGACACCGCCGGATTCCTTCGACGGCAACGGCGACCTCGACGATACCAAGGTCGGCGGCTTCAGCATCGGCGGCGGCGGCGACGTCGTTCTGGTGACCGTCTACTATAAATGGTCCCTGATCGGCGACATTCCCGGCATCGGCCTGACCAACCAGAGCGACGGCACCCGCCTCATCGTCGCCATGGCCGCATTCCGCAATGAGCCCTTCGAAGGCAGCTAAGCAGACCATTGCCGGGGCTTCGGTCTCGCCACCGCACCCAGTCGGGGTATGCGTAGAATTCACCTGATCCGAGTATGTGGGGTAAGTAACGTGTCCGCTTCCAGTTTCCTTCGCCGGCGCCTCCTGGCTCCTGTGAACGACCTCGTTGAGAAATTCTCCGCCAGTGTGGCGGGTGTGGCAGCGCTCGAATTCGCTCTCGTCGCGCCGATCCTGCTGACGCTCTTCATCGGTTCGGTGGAGTTCAGTCAGGCTCTGACGCTCGACCGCCGCGTCACGACGGCGGCAAGCTCGATCGCCGACCTGGTCGCTCAGGCCGAGGTCATCACGGAGCCGGAGCTGGACGACATCATGGGGATCGCCGAGTCGCTTCTCGAGACGGCCTTGATCAGCCAATTCAACCCCGGCGACCTCTCGATCCAGGTTGTGAGTGTCCTCACCGACGCCAACAACAACGCCACGGTCGGCTGGAGCTACGACAAGGCGGGCGGCCAGCCCTACGCGGCCGGCTCCACCTACTCCGGCCTGCCGGCCGGCCTGCTCGAGCCCCTCTCGAGCGTGATCATCGCGACCGTCGCCTACGATTTCACGCCCGAGATCGGCCAGTACATCTCCGGTACCATCGAGCTCGAGGAGACTTTCTATCTCCGCCCGCGCCGCAGCCTGAGCGTGACCAAGACGGACTGATGGAGGGCAAGCGCCTGCCTTGTTCTTGGGCACCGGGGCCTCTCCGGCCCCGAACCGACACGACCCGAAGCTGCCGTCGAACTTGTCGCGCCACCCCTCAGGTGGAGACATGCTCCGACGGTAGCTTTTTTGTTGCATCGTTCGCGTCTAGCGCATAGTTGTGCAGATAAACTTGTCGTGATGCTTCGATTTCGACGAGTTGTGTTCACACTCTGCTTGTGCCAACCAAAGAGTTCTCTAGTGTCATGTAGGATTTTCTGTGAGTTATATTTGAGACGAAGTCAGATGCTCAAGAGAAGACTGTGAAATGACACGCAGGACTGAACACGTCACGGTAGACCTCGCAGAGAGGATTCGCAGAAGTGCTCGCGAGATCGCTTCCGAGAGCGGCATCGTTGGACTTTCCGCCCGAGAGATCGCGCGAAGGGTCGGCTACTCGGCTGGCACTCTATACAATGTCTTCCGCAATATTGATGAGATCATCCTGCACGTCGAGGCCGACATGTTGGCCGAGTTGCTCCAGGAGCTCGACATAGAGCGGGATTCACGGTCCGGAAGCCTCGATGTTCGTGGTTTCGTTGGCGTTTATTCGTCTTACGTCCGCCGCAACGAACTCGCCTGGAGTCTCTTCGTCGACCACGCCGTGCCCGCGGGCGAGCCGCTGCCGGAATGGTACAAGGCAGTTCTGCAGGATGTGCTCGAGCATCTGACGCAAGCGCTCGCGCGCGAGATCGACGTCGAACAGAAGAGCGTGAGGAATTCCGCGCTTCTACTTTGGACCGCGCTTCAAGGCATCAACTCTTCGAACGTCGCCGCCAAGTTCTCCTGCCTGAGGCAAGAGACGTTGGACGAGCAGACATCAGAACTCGTCGAGACCTTCGTTGTCGGTCTTCGCCAGCGTCGCGCCAAGTCCTGAGCCGCCCCTGGCCGACGCTGGACTGCGAGCCGCCGGGACGAACACTGCCCGGCATAACTCCCCGTCGTCAGCGCACGCGCGGCTCGGCAGCACCATCCGTTGGACCTTGCGCCACATGGCCTCCCGCCGCATGGCCCACCTGCGCCCCGTTCTGGACAGCAGCGTCACCCGAACCGAATCCCCCCGCGAGATCCCCGGCGAACCCGAACCAGGCCCCTTCTGGCAGCAGCCGCTCGCCGAGCAAGGCCCAAATCTGTGGGGAGGTAATGGCGCCGACGAAGCGCTCGCTCGGCGGCGAGAGATAAAAAAGGCCTGCCACCAGCACCGCCATCGCAAGCGATCCGAGCCGGTCCTCGCCATCGAACAGCTTGAGCGCCGAGCCGAACGAACGCTTAACACGCGAGTCGTCGAAATCGACGCTGTAGATTTCGTCGAGCAGCAGATGCGTCAGGTACCCCGCCATCACGAACGCACCGGCCAGCCAGCCGAGCGCCGGATCGGAGCCGAACACCTTCACCTGAACGAATACGGCGATCAGGGAGAAGAAGAGCCCGGCCAGAACCGAATGGAAGATACCCCTGTGGCGGGTGAAGTTGTGGAAGATGCTGTGCAGACCGAACCTGACGAAGGCGAAGGCACCGATCCAGATGATCCACATCTCTGCGATCGAATACTGCCACGACAACTTGAACAGCAGAGTGAAAGCAACGAACAGCGCGATCCCAGTAAAGAGCGCCTGGGACGCGCGCGAATTCTTGAGATCGACGTCGGGCAGCACGGAGCCGAGTGCCCCCGCAAAGGCGAGTGTCACGAGTTCGGCGGGCGGCACGACGTTGGCTGCCATGGTGAGTGTCGCGAGCATGCCGCTCCCAACGATACCCACGATCGCATGCGTTCGGAAGTTCGCCATGCCGAAGTCTCCCCTGGAGCGAGCGAGGTCCGTCGACCCGCTTGACCGGGAAGGAAGATCAGATTCGGTGGCTGCTCCGCCAGCCGACACGGACCGAGCCTGTGGACGACCGGCGCGCCACCGTTCGCAGCCCGCCCCGGCCCCGACCTCGCGTCGAAGGCTCAGCCAGGCCGCCCACTGTCGACCACCTTCAGTATGGCGCGAACGAATTCGGCATTGGTGGCGCGCAGCGGCATGTCCTCGCCCTTGGTGGCTTCGAGCACACCGAGCACCGCTTCGTTGGCCGCGGCCAACAGCCGCGAGGCGCTGGCGTCGTCGATGAGTTGCTGCGACAGCCGCGTCAGATAACGTTGCAGTCCGGGCCCCGGCTTTGCCTCGAGACGGTGCCAGCCCGGTTCGGGTTCGGCGAGGCGTCGCACGGCAAGGGCCAGATGGAAGCGCGCCGGGTGCCGCCAACTCGGTCGGTTGAGGCTCACCCACTGCCGCGTCCGCCAGGCTATCAGTGCGACGATCTTGTAGAGTTCCGGATCGTGCGAGGGATTGAACACCTTGCTAGGCACCATCTGCAGCATTTGTCGCCACTTGCTGCCCTGTGCCAAGTCCGGCCTCTCGCAGAACACGGAGACGAAGCCCGCGATGAGTTCGCGAAGGTCCACCACGCGGTTTCGATCCCCGACTCTGAGAGCGAAGTGCTCGCCGGTTCGGCGCTCGAAGCGTACATGCGCCGGGTGTCCCTCGGGAAGGCTCGCATCGATGTGCAATTGGATGCGCCTGACGTAAGGCGTCCGGCTCAACAGCTGGATCGGTTCGACGCGATTCTGACTGTTGTTGGCCACGACGACATCGTGGATGACATCGGGCTCTCGGGTTTCGATGAGCTTGATGGTGACCGTCACCTCGGGTCGAAGGCTCTCCCGGTTTTCAAAGAGGGCGAAGATGGTCTGGCAGCCGTTGGGCACCTGGCAATCCGTCAGCCACACCGTGCCGTCCGCCTCCACCTCGATCTCGCGGGCGATGATGGTGACACCATTGTTCATCGCGATGAAACGGGCGGCGTTCGGTCCGCGCAGCGTTTCGTCCACGGCCGGACGCACATCGGCGGACTTGCCGCGAAGGACGTGCCGCACGTTCTCCTCGAACAGCCCTTCGTCGAGCTCGTCGTCGGTCGTCACGCAAGCCACCAGCTCGCTCGCTCGTGCGTATCCGATCCAGCACCGGCCCTTCCCGGCCGGATCGAGCACCGCACCCCGCACCGCAACGAGGCCATCGAGCTGCAGCCGCTTGCGGTTCGAATGGCGCTCGGCCTGCACCATGGCGACCAGATCGGTGCCATCCACGATCTCGTAGTTCACCTGCGCGAAGCGCCCGAGGTTCTGGATGTCCCGCCGCCGCAACTCCAGCGTCGCGAGATGATCCCGTTTGAGTCCCGCCGCCTGCTCCGGCCAGACGAGATAGAGCGAAAGCACCGGAGCGCTTCCGGGCGCGCGCGCCTGCATGAATTCCATGACCCGCTCGACGAGCAACCGCCAGCCGACGATCTCGACGCTCTCCTCGAGCCCCGCACCCGAGGAGAAAAAACTACTGACGCCGGTGCAGAATTCACCGATCTTGGCCTGCGACAGGTATTCGCGAAGCGTCGCCTGGATGAATATGAACTCGACGTTCAACTCCTGCGAGTCGTCGTTGCCCTCGATGACCGCGAGGTCCTCCTGATCGAGGATGATTTCGCCGTTGACGATGATCGCGATCGCATCGATCCGACTGTCGCGGCGACCGCCGGTCACGATCGACAGGATATCGTCGGAGGAAAGCCCGAAGTGTCGCTTCTGGTTCAGAACATGGTGGGCGGCGAATGCTTCGAACGCTGCGGGGCTGACATCCGGCCCCTCCTGCCGCGTGCCCGCATCAGGTCTGACCTCGTCCAGCCGAACCGCGTCGGCATAGGCGGCGATGGCAAGTCGCAACGCCAGATCCATGATTGAAATCCCTTTGCCACGGGTACGCCGAACGTCGTCGATTCACATCAGGAATCGGCCGGCTACGAGGCCGTCACCGATCGATGACAGAAAATGTCATGTTCGCCCGGTGTGGCCGGTCGTTGTTCACCCGAGCATCAGACGCGCCAAGCGGAATGTCTGAGCATTGGCCACCACAGTCGGTTCGATCGGATCGCAATACCCACCGCCGATCGCGATACTCAATGCTACCCCTGTCGACCGCGCTCTGCCAACCACCATCTCATCGCGCCGGCAAAGACCCTCGTGGGTCACCGAAAGACGGCCCAACCGGTCCTCGGCGAGCGCATCGACGCCGGCCTGATAGAGGATGATGTCCGGCCGGAATCCCACAACCGCATCGAGTGCGTCGCCACACGCGGCGAGATAGGCACGATCCTCGGCCCCGTCCTCGAGGCCGATATCGAGGTCGCCAGGCACCTTGCGGAACGGGAAATTCCGCTCGCCATGCACGCTCGCAACGAACACGCGCGGATCGCCACCGAGAATGGCGCTGTTCCCGTCCCCCTGATGCACGTCGAGGTCGAGTATCGCCACCCGCTGCACGCGTCCCTCGCCCAGCAGCACGCGAGCGGCCACCGCCTGATCGTTGAAAACGCAATAGCCCGAGCCGAAATCGGCGTGCGCGTGGTGCGTGCCGCCGGCGAGCTGGCCCGAGCAACCCGTCCCGAGCGCCTCCCTTGCGGCGGCGAGCGTGCCCCCGACGCTCGTCCTCGCCCGCTCGACGAGGGCACTCGACCAGCTGAACCCGATCCGCCGGAGGGCTCTGGCATCGAGCGTGCCGGAAAGAACCGCTTCGACGTAGTCGGTCGTGTGCGCGGCGCAAAGCTCAGCTGTCGTTGCCAGCGGCGATCGCAAGAGCATCCCTTCATCGAGAATGCCCTCCGATAGGAGGCGCTGGCGCAGCCGTGCGTACTTCCCGTGCGGAAAGCGCCGGTCGCCGCCGAATGCCTGATCGAAGCGATCGGACCAGTAGACCCGCATGCCGCCCCTCCTGCCCGCAACCGTCGGGCCGGGTCCGGCCCGATAGACGCACCGACGCCCGCAGCAAGCACCTCGGGTTGCGCGCCGGACCGCCTGCGTTTCCCGTCAGGAACGCATGCGCGCGCCCGTCGGATCGAACAGCGGCTCGGGGCAGACCGTCGCCTTGCGCCGGTCACCGAGGATTTCGATCTCGAACGCCCCTTGGCCGAGGTCGCCCGCCAGCCCGGCCGGCACGTAACCTTGCGCGAGCGAGGCGCCGACCCGGTGCCCGTAGCCACCCGAGGTCACCCAGCCGACCACCTTGCCGTCGTGCCAGACCGCTTCGTCGCCGATGACGTCGGCGTCGTCGGCATCGACGCGCCAGGAGAGCCGCATCAGGCTCGGCCCGACCTCCTTTTCCTTTTGCGCCGCCGCCCGCCCGACGAAGTCGTTCTTGCGAAGGTCGATGAAGCGGTCCATGGCCGCCTCGAACGGTCCGTAGATGGGTCTGAGTTCGCGGAACCAGGTCGGGAAGTTCTTCTCGAGCCGCATCGAAAGCAGCGCCCGCATCCCGAAATTGCCGAGGCCGAGATCGGCGCCCGCCGCCATCAGACGGTCGTAGAGCCGGCGCTCGTAGGCCGGCTCCACCCAGATTTCATAGCCGAGGTCGCCCGTATAGCTGATCCGGCCCGTCAACGTCGGAACACCGGCCACGTCCATGCGCCTGAAGCTCATGAACGGGAATGCCGCATTCGAGACGTCTTGGTGCGTCACCCGCGCCAGAAGCTCGCGCGATCGCGGTCCGGCGATCGAAAGGCCGACGAGGCCCTGGCCGAGGCAGTCGACCGTCACGCTCCCGTCGCCCGGCAGGTGCCGTTCGAACCAGCGCATGTGGTGGATTTGCGCCGCCGTCGAGCCGAACATGCGGAACTCCCCCTCGCCGAGCTTGGCGATCGTGAAATCACCGATCAGCTTGCCCTGGTGATTGAGCATCGGCGTCAGTACGAGCTTGCCCGTCTTCGGCATGCGGTTGGTCATGAGGTGCGAGAGCCAGGCCTCCGCCCCCCGGCCCGTGATGCGGTACTTGGCGAAGTTCGCGATCTCGGTGATGCCCACCGCATCGCGCACCAGCTCGCACTCGGCTTTGACGTGCTGGAAATCGTTGGACCGTCGGAACGAGACGATATCGACCGGCTCGACGCCCTTGGGCGCGAACCAGAGCGGCGTCTCGAGCGCCCAGCTGTCGCCCATGACGGCACCCTGCGCAACGAAGCGGTCGTAAAGCGGCGTCGTGTGCGTCGGACGGGCTGCCGGCAACTCCTCGTTCGGGAACCGGATGCGGAAGCGCCGCGAATAATTTTCTTTCACCTTCTCGTTGGTGTAGCCGAGCGTCGCCCAGTCGCCATAGCGCGCGACGTCCATGCCCCAGACATCGAACCCCGGATCATCGTTGACCATCCAATTCGAGAGCGCGAGGCCCACCCCGCCGCCCTGGCTGAAGCCCGCCATGACCCCGCACGCGACCCAATAATTGCGCAGCCCCCGCACCGGTCCGACGAGGGGATTTCCGTCCGGCGCGAACGTGAACGGCCCATTGACCGCCTTCTTGATGCCCGCCTTCTCGAAAGCGGGAAAATGCTTGAACCCGACCTCGAGGGAGGGCGCGATGCGCTCGAAATCGTCCGGCAGCAACTCGTGGCCGAAATCCCACGGCGTCGTCACCGGCGACCACGGCTTGCAGGCCTTCTCGTAGGTCCCCATCAGCATGCCCTGCCGCTCCTGGCGGACATAGATCTCCCCTTCGAAGTCGATCGCCCCTATGATCTCCTTGCCGGTCGACTTGTTGATCGACGCGACCTCCGGCATGTCCTCGGTGAGGAGGTAGGTGTGCTCCATGGCCAGCACCGGCAATTCGAGGCCGACCATCCGCCCGACCTCGCGCGCCCAGAGACCGGCGGCATTGACGACGTGCTCGGCATGCACAGTGCCCTGCTCGGTGACGACATCCCAGGTGCCGTCCTCGCGCTGCACGAGCTCCGTGACGCGATTGCGCAGCACGATTTCCGCTCCCCCGATGCGCGCTGCCTTGGCATAGGCATGCGTCGTGCCGGAGGGATCAAGATGGCCCTCGATCGGATCCCAGAGCGCGCCGATGAAATGCCGCTCGTCGATGAGGGGCATCATCTCCTTGGCCTCCTTCGGCGATATGATCGCCAGATCCATGCCGAGGTAGCGCCCGCGCGAAACGGTGTTGGCGAGCCACTCCATCCGCTCCTTGGTGCCGGCGAGCTGGATGCCGCCGGTCAAGTGCAGGCTGCACGACTGGCCTGAGATCTTCTCGAGTTCGTCGTAGAGAGAGACGGTGTAGGCCTGCAGCTTGGCGACGTTCGGATCGCCATTGAGCGTGTGGAAGCCGCCCGCGGCGTGCCAGCTCGAACCGGACGTCAGCTCCGAGCGCTCGATCAGCATGACGTCTTTCCACCCCGCCTTCGTCAGATGGTAGAGCACCGAGCATCCGACGACGCCGCCGCCGATCACGACGGCCTGGACATGGTTCTTCATTGTTCTCCTCCCTGAATTCCGGACGTCCTGCGTCGTGCCGCCCGAGGCATGGCTCAGCCGCCGTATCGATAGGTGTCGTAGTCGATGTTGCCGCCCCAGACCCACGCCGCGATCATTCCCCTGGCCGTCGTCCGTGTCGCGTGCGGCTCGTAGCTCGCATGATGCATGCGCGCGCCCGGCCCCCGCTTCAGGTAGGGCCGATCTGCCTGCTGCCAATCCGCCTCGCCGGCGATCTGCACGAAGAGCTCTTCGGCGGCGTGCGTGCGCACGCTGTAATCCACGCCTGGCACCATGGCGAAGAGGCCGACGCGACAGCGCGGTTCCTTTATCATCCCGTCCGGCCCGACGATCTCGACCGTCTGCATCCGTGCAGCGACCGCGGCATCGATGCGGCCGTCCTCATAGCCCGAATAGTGCCAATCGAGGTCCGCAAGGAGCGGCGCGATGAGGCCGGCCACCCGGTGGCCACCAGGCGCGGCCGCGATCGCGGCAACTTGGGCCGAGGTTGCGAGCCCCCGCGGGGCCGGTGCCACCGGGCCGGCGGCATGCTCGCGCAGCACCATGGCCGCCAGACTCGCGATATCCTCTCCGCCCTCCTCGAAGAGTTCGGCGAGCCCCGTCATCATCGCCTCGAAACCCTGCATTATTGCCTCCCTGGTCCGGTCCACCACTCGACCGGGCTCGCAATCAGAAGTCGGTCGGTGCGCCACCCTCGGCCTTGCGCCGGGCGACGAACGCCTCCAGCTCCTCGCGAATGCCGGCATCCATGGCAGGTGCTTCGAACTCCGAAAGGATTTGCTTCCACATCCTGTTGGCGCGCCTCGGTGCATCGAGCGCGCCCGCCAGCTCCCAGGCTTCGTAGTTCCGCCAGTCGGACACGAACGGCTGGTAGAAGGCGGTCTGATAACGGCTCTGGGTGTGCTCGGCGCCGAAGAAGTGGCCGTGCGGGCCCACGGTGCGGATCGCCTCGACGGCGAGGTCGTCCTCGGTCACCGGCACCGGCTCCATGTACTTGATCATCTGGTTCAGCGTCTCGCAGTCGAGCACGAATTTCTCGTAGCTCGCGCAGAGCCCGCCCTCCAGCCACCCGGCGGCGTGATAGACCATGTTGACCCCGGCCGAAACGCAAGCCCAGAGGGAAAAGGCGCTTTCCCAGGCCGCCTGCGCGTCCGGCGCGTTCGCGGCGCAGGCGTTCGAGGCCCGGCACGGCAGTTTGTAGAAGCGCGCCATCTGCCCGGACATCTGTGTTGCGCGCATGTACTCCGGCGTGCCGAACGCCGGTGCCCCGGACTTCATGTCGACGTTCGAGGTGAAGGTGCCGTAGACCACCGGCGCGCCAGGCCTGATCCATTCGAGGAGTGCGATGGCCGCGAGCGCCTCGGCGGTCTGCTGAACGACCGCCCCCGCGAGCGTCACCGGTGCCATCGCCCCCGCGAGCGTGAACGGCGTCACCACCACAGGCTGACCACGCTTGGCGAGCCGCATCGCCCCGTCGAGCATCGGAAAGTCGTGCTTCAGCGGTGACGAGGAGTTTATATTCGTGTACATTCGCGGGCTGGCGTCGAACTCCTCGTGGCTGAGCCCGCTCGCGATGCGCACCATCTCCATGGCATCTTCGATGCGCTCCTTGCCGAGCGAATAGGCGTGGCAGACCTTGTCGGTCAACGTCAGCTTGTCGAACAGGCAGTCGAGATGCCGCACGGAGGCATGGATATCGACCGGCTCGACCGGATAGCCTCCCGCCATGTGGATGCAGTTGAAGTGCTGCGTCAGTTTGATGAGGTCCTGATAGGATGAACGGTCGCCGACCCGCCGCCCGCGGTCGAGATCGGAGCAGTTCGGGGGACTGGAAACATTGATGAACACCATGCTGCGCCCACCGATGTGCAGGCGCTTCGCCGGATTGCGCGGCGTGATGTGGAAATCGCTCGGCGCGCGAGCCAGCATTTCCATGACGAAATCGCGCCCCATGCGCACCGTCGCCGTCTCCTCGTCGACGCTGCAGCCGGCCGCCTTGAGATGGGCCCGCGCCTCGGGATGGAGGAAATCGATGCCGATCTCCTCGAGCACGCGCATGGCACCGTCGTGCACCTTCGCAACGCCCTCCGCGCTCAATGGCTCGGTCGGCGCGTCGGAATTCTCCGGAATCACCCAGTCCAGCTGATGCAGCAGGCCGCCACGGTCGCTGCGGTCCGGCGAACTCGGGCGCCGTCCCCGTCGCCGCGCGCCCCGGCCCGCGCCGGCCGCCTCGTCGGCTGGGTTCTCGATTTCGTCGCTGCCGCCCATCGGTCGCTCCTTCGTCCTGCGCCTCGCCGACGGCTGGCGGTTCACCGCCGCGCGGCCTCGGTTTTCGTTCCGTTCAGATATCGTCCATGTCGAGCACGACTTTCGCCGCCTCGCCGGCCTTGATGGTGGAAAACGCCGTCTCGTATTCGGCGAACGCGAAGCGGTGCGTGATGACCGGCGTCACGTCGAGTCCGCTCTCCAGCATGGCCAGCATCTTGTACCAGGTCTCGAACATCTCCCGACCGTAGATTCCCTTGATAGTGAGGCCGTGGAAGATGACGGCGTTCCAGTCGATCGCGAAAGGTTCGGAGGGGATGCCGAGCAGCGCGATTTTCCCACCATGGTTCATCGCCGCGATCATGTCGCGCACCGCCGCGGGTGCTCCGGCCATCTCGAGGCCGACGTCGAATCCCTCCGTCATGCCGAGTTCGCCCATGACGTCGGCGAGTTTCTCGACCGTCGGATCGACCGCACGCGTGACGCCGAAGTCGGCCGCCGCCGCCCGCCGCTTCGGATTGGGATCGGTGATGACGACATGGCGCGCCCCGACGTGCCGCGCGATCGCCGCCGCCATGAGCCCGATCGGCCCCGCTCCGGTGATGAGCACGTCCTCGCCGACGAGATCGAACGAGAGTGCGGTGTGCACGGCGTTGCCGAGCGGATCGAGGATCGCGCCGACCTCGTCACTCACCGCGTCCGGCAGTCGGTAGACGTTGTGCTCGGGAATGGCGATGAGTTCGGTGAAGGCACCCGGCCGGTTGACGCCGACGCCCTTGGTGTTGCGGCAGAGATGCTCGCGGCCGGCCCGGCAGTTGCGGCAGCGCCGGCAGACGAGATGGCCTTCGCCCGCGACCCGGTCGCCGACCTTCACGCCTTCGACATCGGCCCCGACCGCCTCGACCACGCCCATGTACTCGTGTCCGACCACCAACGGCACGGGCACGGTCGCGGCCGCCCAGGCATCCCAGTTGTAGATGTGCATGTCGGTGCCGCAGATCGCCGCGCGCTTGACGCGGATGAGCACGTCGTCGGGGCCCGCGACGGGTTCCGGCACGTCCTCCACCCAGAGCCCGGGTTCACCGCGCGCCTTGACCAGTGCCCGCATGTCGTCCTCTCGAATTGTCTCGACCGGTTCGCCCCCGGAACGCGCCGCCTAAGCCGGCCCGATCTCCTGGCGTGCCGCCACGAATGCAGCAATAGCCGTGTCCAGGTCCTCGCGAGTGTGCGCCGCCGACATCTGGGTGCGGATTCGCGCCTTGCCGCGCGGCACCACCGGGAAGGAGAATGCCGTCACGTAAACCCCGCGCCGCAGCATCGCCTCGGCGAGCGCGACGGCCGACCGCGCCTCTCCGACCATCACCGGAACGATCGGGTGACCCGCTCCCGCAAGTTCGAAGCCGGCCGCCGCCATGCCGGCTCGGAAGTGCTGCGCATTCCCGGCGAGCCGCTCCCGCAGCGCACCCGATTCCGCGAGCAGATCCAGCGCTTCGAGCGTTGCCGCCACGATCATCGGGGCGAGCGAGTTGGAAAAGAGGTAGGGACGCGCGCGCTGGCGCAAGAGCTCGACGATCGGCCCCGGTCCGGCGATGTAGCCGCCGGACGCCCCGCCGAGCGCCTTTCCGAACGTGCCTGAAAGGAGTTGGACGCGCCCTTCGACGCCCATCGCCTCGGGCGTGCCTGCCCCGCGCGCGCCGACGAACCCGACAGCGTGCGAATCGTCCACCATGACCATTGCATCGTGGCGTTCGGCGAGATCGCAGATCGCCGGCAGGTCGGCGATGATGCCGTCCATGGAAAAAACGCCATCGGTCACGATCAGACGGTGCCGCGCATCCCGCGCCTCGATGAGCCTCGCTTCGAGTTCACCCATGTCGTTGTTGGCATAACGCAGCCGTCGCGCCTTCGAGAGCCTGACCCCGTCGATGATCGAGGCATGATTGAGCGCATCCGAGATGATCGCGTCCTCCTCCCCGAGCAGCGCTTCGAAGATGCCCGCATTGGCATCGAAGCAGGACGAAAAGAGGATCGCATCCTCGGTCCCGAGGAAGCCGGCGATGCGGCACTCCAGCTCGCGGTGCAGGTCCTGCGTACCGCAGATGAAGCGCACCGACGCCATCCCGAATCCGCGCTCATCCAGCGCCCGCTTGGCCGCCGCGATCAGCCTCGGGTGGTCAGCGAGCCCGAGATAGTTGTTCGCGCAGAGGTTGAGCAGCGGCCGCACGCCGTCGGTGGTTGCCACCTCGACGTGTGCCGACTGCGGCGTGACGATGACCCGCTCGACCTTCCTCAGCCCCTCGCGTTCGATGGTCTCGAGCGCCTCGCGGGCACTTGCGATGAGGGAACCGGACATCTCCACCTCCTGGTTGCCACCAGCCGACGGGCACCCTCGCAATGGGGTCCGCCGGGAATACAGCAGTCTAGACCAACTGCGGGGCTAGGAGTGAGCCGTTCGTGACCCTATTGTGTGCACTGCACCAACCCGAGGAGGACGCCATGACATCGCTCGCCGAACTTCTCGAAACGAAGCCCATCCTGCTGGCGGACGGCGCCACCGGAACGAACCTTTTCCAGATGGGTCTCGAGGCAGGCGACCCGCCGGAGGAATGGAACATCACCCATCCCGAGCGCATCGAAGCCCTCCACCAGAGCTTCGTCGATGCCGGTGCCGACATCATCCTGACCAACACGTTCGGCGGCAATGCCCGGCGCCTCAAGCTGCACAAGCTGGACGGACGTGTCCGTGAAATCAACGCAGCCGCCGCCCGCATCGCCCGCAAGGTCGCCGACGCGGCCGGACGGCCCGTGGTCGTCGCCGGTTCGGTCGGCCCGACCGGCGATCTCTTTTCCCCACTCGGCGAGTTGACGCACGAAGTAGCCGTCGCCGTGTTCCGTGAACAAATGGAAGGCCTTGCCGAAGGCGGCGCCGACGTCATGTGGATCGAGACCATGTCCGCCGCCGAGGAGATGAACGCAGCCTGCGAGGCGGCCCGCTCGCTCGGCCTGCCCCATACGGTCACCGCCAGCTTCGATACGGCCGGCCGCACCATGATGGGCCTCGAGCCCGGCACCCTCGGCGGCGCCTTGCCGAGCGGCGAGGATGCCCCACTCGCGATCGGCGCCAACTGCGGCGTCGGCGCCTCCGATCTCCTGGTCTCGATCCTCGCCATGACCGAGGCCGACCCGGACCGCATTGTCATCGCCAAGGCCAACTGCGGCGTGCCGCAGGTCAAAGGCGGCGAGGTCGTCTACACCGGCACACCGGAGCTGATGGCACGGTTCGCGCACCTTGCGGCGGATGCCGGTGCCCGAATCGTCGGCGGCTGCTGCGGCACGACGGCCGGCCACCTCGCCGGCATGCGCAAGGCCCTCGACGAGCACACCCCTGGCCCGCGCCCCGACCGCGCCGCGATCGAGGCGGCGACGGGTCCGCTCGTCGCCCCACCGGCCGATGCCGCGCAAGGCAGCGACCGCAGGCGCGGCAGGCGCGGCCGCGGCTGAACCGCCCGAAAACGCACGCAATGGCAGGGTTGGGCTCGCAATGACGGATATCGCCAGCATCTTCGGCACCAGCAAGGGCGCCACCTTCCTCGAGCTTGCCGCCGGCGACCTCTCGGCGCCGGGCGGCGCCATCGCCCTCCTCGGCGTGCCGCACGCAACGCCCTACGGCGCGACTGGCGACTACGCGGCGACCGCGCCAGCGGCGATGCGCAAGGCCATTGCCCGCTATGGCGCGGCGCGCCACCACCAGGACTTCGATTTCGGTGGCCCTTTGCTCGGCTCGCCCGAGGTCGATACCCGCGACTATGGTGATCTCGCCACGGACCCGGCCAGGCCCGAGACCAACCGGTCGACGATCCGCTCGGCCGTCGCCGCCCTTCGCGCGGCCGGCGCCGTGCCCGTCATCCTCGGCGGCGACGATTCCGTGCCGATCCCGGTGCTCGAGGCCTACGCGGCCGAGGGTCCGATCGCGATCCTGCAGATCGATGCCCACATCGACTGGCGCGACGACGTCGGCGGCGAACGGCTCGGCCTCTCCAGCAATATGCGCCGGGCGAGCGAGATGGCCCATGTCGCGGCCATCACCCAGATCGGCGCCCGGGCCATCGGCAGTGCCCGCCCGTCCGATGCCGCCGACGCCCGCAATTGGGGCGTCCGGTTCGTCACCGCTCCCGAGATCCACCGCCACGGCCTCGAGCGAGCCATCGAGGCGATCCCGACCGGCCGGCCACTCTTCATCAATCTCGATGTCGACGCCCTCGACCCGAGTGTCATGCCGGCCGTCATCGGACCCGCGCCCGGCGGTCTGTCGTTCGCGGACGTTGCCCGATTGATCGAGGAGGCGGCCGCGCGCTGCCCGATCGTCGGATTTGCCGCGGTCGAACTCTTTCCGGCACGTGATGCGAATGGGCTGGCTGCGTTCACCGCCGCCCGCCTCGTCTGCCACGCGCTGGCCCGCATCGCCCGCCAGACAGGTGCCTGATCGGGCGCCCCGCCCCCGACTTCAGCAACCGCCGAGCGCGGTATACTGGACGACCCCCCAGCCGAAGATCGGGTCGCGGCCCTTGGGTCCGAGGTCGCGGGCACCGGCCGCGAGCCGTTCCGTCAATGCCGCCACGTCGCCGTCGCCACGCGCACCGACGGCATAGGCGGCCGCCACGAACGGGGCAGCGAACGAACTGCCCTCGACCTTTTGCAAACTGCCGCCGTCGCCGGCGACTGTTAGCCCAACCCCGGGTGCGGCAAAGGCGACGTGCGCGCCGCGTGCCGAACGCCGGGACGAGCGCAAGCGCTCGTCGATCGCGGTGACGGCTATGACGCCGGGATAGCGCGCTGGAAAGCCGCTCGCGCGCCCAGGCTCGCCGGCCGCCGCGACGATGACCTGCCCCGCCGCGACGGCGCGGCCGATCTCGCGCTCCAAGAGCGCATTGTCGGGACCTGCCAGGCTCATGTTCACGACCTTGATCCCGCGTTCGCCGAGCAGCCGCAACGCCGCCACGAGATCGAACGTGTCGGCCTCGTCGCCCGCCGAACCGGCGTGAAAAGCATTGACGGCAATGAGCCGCGCCGTCTCGACCACGCCGGCCACTTTGCCCTTGGGATTGCCGACCAGCAGGCTGGCGACGCCCGTTCCGTGGTTCGTGCCTGCCGCCTCGCGATCGGCGCGCGCCGTCGAGAGTTGCTCGATCCGGGCCCCCTCGAGAACCGGGTGGCCGAGCTCGATGGGCGTATCGATCATCCCGATGTCGAGACCCGTCGCGCAGCGCGACAGAGAGGCCGTCCAGGCCGTCACCTCGAACGAGGCGCACTGCACGCCGCAGAACTCGCCGGATGTGCGGAACCGCGCACGTGGCCGCCTATAGAGATCGTTCGGCGCGATCACGGCATCGCCCGCTGCCTCCTTGGCCAGGCGCAGTGCCCGCGACAACGAGCGCCCTTGCGGAATGGCGAGCCGCGTCACCCTGAGGCCGAGGGCCGATTGCGCCTGATCACCGGTGACCGAGAAGCCCTGCCGGACCAGCTCGGCAATAGCCGCATCCGTCAGCCCGGCTGCGACGATCTCACGCGGTGAGGGCGCGCGTACCACCGCGGGGCGCGCCGCGGTTCGCCGCGCGCGCCTCGATTTGGTCCGCCGCTCGGCCCGGTAGCGCTGACGCGCCGCACGCCTCGCCCGGTAACGCTTGCGACCGTAGTAGGAACGACCGCGCCGCCATGAGTTGTCGTAACCGCCGCCACTGCCCGCCGACCCACCACCGCCACTTCCGCCGCCCGAGCCGCCGCCGCCATCGCCATCGCCGTCACCGTCGTCCGCCATCGCTGGCGTCGTCGCCAGCCAAGTGGCAATTGGCAGCGTCAGCCAGAGCGTTCCGGCGATCGCGAGGATTTGCATGGTGCGTCGCCATACCGTGTCTTGCGCCGGGCATTTGGATTGCATCATGACGGCCAGCCCTCTCGACGTTCTCCAACAGCCTTATAACGCACGGGCGACTGATCTATTCCCGTGGCACATCACGAATGCTTGTCGCGGTGGCCGATGGCGGAAATCGCAGGACCGAGGGGAATAGGTGCGCCCGCCGGTCGTTCTCCAGGCAAGTTCGATATCGGAACCCCAGTATGGCAGACGATCTCCGTCACGAGCTGGTCGCGCTTCTACCGCGCCTGCGGCGCTTCGCCTACGGGCTGTGTGGCACGATGGACGAGGCCGACGACCTGGTTCAGGCGGCCTGCGAACGCGCGCTGCTGCGCTCGGACCAGTTCATGCCAGGTACGCGGCTCGACAGCTGGATGTTCCGTATCGTTCAGACGATTTGGCTCGACCGACTGCGCAGCGCCAAGCGGCGCAAGATGGTCGACGATCCGGAGATTTTGGACAACGTGGCCGACGACGACCGCATTCATGAACGCACCGAGGCACGCAGTGATCTCGCGGTGATCCGCGAAGAGGTTGCCCGCCTGCCAACCGAGCAGCGCCTCGTCCTCAGCCTCGTTGTGGTGGACGGCATGTCCTACAAGGAGGCCGCCAGCACGCTGGAAATCCCGATCGGCACGGTGATGAGCCGACTCGCGAGGGCACGGCGACGCCTCGCCGAAATCTTGGAGGCCGCGCCGAGGGCGCCGGCCGCCAGCGGGAAATCGGCATGAATGCAACGCTATGCCACGCCACGCCCAACAGAAACGGTCGACCGACATGACAAGGCCCACCGACGAGCAATTGATGTCCTACGCTGACGGGCTGCTGTCACCCGAGGAGGCGCGCGCGCTCGAACACGCGATCGCAGGAGATGCCGAGGCACTCCGGCTCGTCGAGCAATTCCGCCGGACCCGCGACCTCGTCAGCGAGGCCTACGCGGAACCGTTCAACGAGGTCCCGCCGAGCCGGCTCGTCGAAGCCATCATGAAGGCGCCGTCCGGCAATGCCAGCGGCACGGACGCCGCATCCCTGGGGCACGCCGATGGGGCCGCCGCAGGCGCGCGGATACTGACCTTCCCGGACCTCCGCCGGGCGCGTCCGGCTCACCTCGCGCTCGCTGCCTCCATGATCTTCGCCCTCGGCTTCGGGCTTGCCAACCTCCTTGCGTTGCCGGACCACGGCGGCCGTGGCGCCGGGGCGACCGCCCTCGCCGTCGGCCCGGTGCCCGCCGCGTCGCCCCTGGGCGACCTCTTGGAACACCGTGCTGGCGGGGAACTCTCCGGCTCCGGCGAGGCCGCGCCGCAATTCATGGTCGTTGCTTCGTTCAAGGACGGCGCCGGTCGCTTCTGCCGCGAGCTGGAGCTGGTCGCCGACAGCCAAAGCATGGCGCCCCTTTCGGCCGCCATCGCCTGCCGCGAACCGGACGGTTGGGTCGTCGAAGGCGCGGCCCGGATCGCAACGCTCGATGACACCGGCGGCTACCGACCGGCGAGCGCCGGCACCAAGGACGCCATCATCGGCATGGAGCGGTTGCTCGGCCTCGGCGAACCGCTCACGGCCGAAGAGGAGGCCGCCGCCCTGGCCAAGCGCTGGCGCTGACGAGCCCCCGCGGCCGGCGCCCGAGCGATCAGGCGCCCGCCGCGAACCGCTCCGCCGCCAGGATGATCTCGTGCATGTTGCCGGGTTCGGACATCGCGTGCCCCGCGTCCGGCACGATGCGCAGCTCGGCCGACGGCCACACTTTGGCGAGATCGAAGGCCGAACGCAGCGGCGTGACGACGTCGAACCGACCATGGACGATGACCGCCGGTATGCCCTCGAGCTTCGATGCATTGTGCAGGAGCTGATCGTCCCGCTCGAAGAAACCACGGTTCTGGAAATAGTGGCATTCGATACGCGCGAACGCGAGGGCGTAGTGGTCCTGCCCGAAGGCCGCGACCCGTCCGGCGTCCTGGGTCATGGCGAGCGTCGTGCCTTCCCAGACGCTCCAGGCCCTCGCCGCGCGCAGTTTTTCGACGTCGTCCTCGCCGGTCAGCCGCCGATGGAAGGCCGCGACCAGGTCACCACGTTCGGCCTCGGGGATCACGCTCGAGTAGGCCTCGAAGGCATCCGGGAACAGCCAGCTGCAGCCTTCCTGGTAGAACCACTCGATCTCCGCGCGTCGCAGGAGGAAAATTCCCCTGAGGATCATCTCGGTGACGCGCGCGGGATGCCTCTGGGCATAGGCGAGCGCGAGCGTCGAGCCCCACGACCCCCCGCAGAGCTGCCAGCGTTCGATGCCGAGTTCGACGCGAATCCGCTCCATGTCGGCGACCAGATGCCAGGTGGTGTTCGCCTCGAGACTGGCATAGGGCCGCGAGCGCCCGCACCCTCGCTGGTCGAAACAGATGATGCGATAGCGCTGCGGATCGTGGAACCGGCGCATCGACGGATTGGAGCCGCCGCCCGGCCCGCCGTGCACCATGACGACCGGCTTGCCGTGCGGATTTCCGCTCTCCTCGAAGTAGATCTCGTGACCGTCTCCCACGGCCAGTTGCCCGGATCGGTAGGGCTCGATCGGCGCAAAGAGTGTTCGTCGCATGCTGGTCTCGATCCTCGCTCAGGTGCTGGCGCCGACATTCGCCGTTGCCCGCCGGCGCCGGCTCGCCGCCGCGAGCCGCCGTTCCCGGTCGAACACCGTCTCGCCGCCGGGCATGCGGATGTCACGCACGAATTCACGCGTCTCTTGCGACGTCTTGGGCCCCATGAGACTGGCGAGCACGCCCCCGAGCCCTCCTGCAACCGCCCCGACGAGGCCGGCCGCCACCGGATCGAGCATCAGGATGCGCGGCAGGCCGACGATGTCCGAGAGAATGGCATAGCCGGCTGTCAGTCCGAAACCGAGGACGAGGGCGAGGGTCGCACCGTCGGTCGAAAAGCGCTTCCACCAGATGGCCATCACGACGACGGGAAAGACGCTGCCGGCGATCATGGACAGCGCCAGCAGCATCAGTCGGAACGGGTCCGTTCCGCTGCGCGCGGCAACCATCGCGCCGACCGCGATGGCGCCGGCCGCCACGAGGCGGGGCAGCACCGAGCGCGCGAGTTCACTTTCTTCTTCTGGCGCGTAGGCCAGCACGAGATCGTCGGCGAGACTGGTGCCGATCGCCAGGGCATGCGCGCTCGCGGCCGCGAATGCCGTCACCACCAGACCTGCGCCGACGGCGAACACCAGCACCTCCGGCAGTCGCGCAACGGCCGGTAGCAGCATGAGCGCGCCATCCCGCGCCACCGGCCAGCCGCCATAGCCTTCCGCTGGTGGTGCCGCGACCGGCGCCGCAATGGCGAGCCGGGCAAGTCCGGTGAACCAGGAGTTGTCGACACCCTGCCCGATATCGAGCAGGTAATGCCGCGCAAATACGGCCCCTGCCGGCAGGAACAGCACGATGACAGCCGCCACCACCACGGCCCATCCCATCGCCTTGCGGGTTTGCAGCACCGTAGGGGTCGTCGCCGCGCGGGCCACCACCGAAGGCATCGCCGCGACCCCGGCCATGATCGTGAAGGCCAGCAACAGGAAGCCGCCGACCCCCAAACTCGAAAAACGTTCGAGGAACGGTTGCGTGATCACCAACGGCGTCACCCCGGGCAGACCGACGTCGAGCGTCATCGGTGCCGACCGCACGAGGCCGAGCGCCGCCTCCCTGCTCGCCAGTCCGGATAGATCGTTACCGTAGACCAGTGGCGCCAGCGGCAGGTTGGTACGCATCACCGCGACGATCGCGATCGGCACCACGACGGCGAGGAGCAGCGTCAAACCGCCCGCCGCCCCCGTCGCGCTCGCGCCCCGCATGCCGCCGAGACCGACGGCGAGCGCTACGGCGAACGCCATGAGCGGCAACACGCTGGCGGTCTCGCGGCCGGTGTGACGCGCCACGAGGTCACTCAGGATTTTCAACTCGCCGGCCACCAGCAGCGTCAGCGGTACCGCCGTGACGAGCGCGACCAGCACCCGGACGCGACGGCTCTGGAAGCGCCTGCCGAGGAACCCGGCGAGCGTGTGCCCCCCATACTTGCGAAAATAGGGCGCGATGAGCACGGCCAGTACGAGCACCCCGAGGAGCAGCCCGACGGCGATCGCGAAGGCATCGAAGCCGACGATCAGCAGGGCCCCGGCAAAGCCCGAGACACCCGCCGCCCCGAGCGTGATCGACGCCGTCGCCAGCCCGCTGAAGAAGGCCGGCACGCGCCGCGCGGCGCTGTAGTAGCGCTCGACGTCACCGCAGTAGGAGAGTGCCCCCACCATGACCATGGCGACGACCGGCAGGATCACGACGATGGCGCCCAGGTCGGATTGCCCGTCCTCCATCTGCGAGAGGATGAGCGCGACGACGATGAGAGCGACGAACGCGCTCGCAAAGATCGCGAGATAATAGGCGAGACGCGGATTCGTGTGCCGGGTTCGCATTTGCGGGATCGTCGCCATGACCACTGCCGCTCCTCAGAACTCGTCGTTGGCGCCGTGCCAGCGATCGACGTTCTCCTGACGCGTGACGTAGCGCAGCACGGCCGCCACCGCGATGAGCGCGGTGCCATGCGCCACGGCGAAATAGCTGGCCGGAAAGCCGAGCACGTTGAAGCCGTCGAGCAGGCCGAGCAACGCCGGCATGCTGAAGATCACCAACAGCGGCAGGATGAGCGTCATGATGAGCAGCAGCTTCGTGCGCCGCCAATAGGGCTTCCTGATCTTCTTCTTCATCGGCTCACATGCTCGACAGCCGCCATTGGCGGTTCGTTACCGGCGCGGCGAGCCTAGCATGCCATCAAGTCCGGGCCGATTTCGCCCATGCCTTGCCCGCGATGCGGATTAATGCACGGGAAAGCGCGCAATTGTGGCCATTGCCAGGATTTCACCGGCATTCGCGCACGCCACGGGCGTCCCTCGGGGTGGCGCCGGGGCGACGAACCGACGCAACACCCCATGGCGAGACATGTTGCAGGCATCCGGTGACTTCTTGCATACTGCCGGGTGGGGCGAGCGCCGGTGCATCCGGTCGGCGCCCCACTTGAAAGCGAGGTGGCAAAATGGCGCGACAGCAGATCATCATCGCCGACGACCATCCGCTGTTCCGTGACGCACTGCGCCAGGCCCTTTCGACCTCGCTGGAGGATGCGCTGATCCTCGAGGCGAGCGGACTCGAAGACTTGACCACGATGCTCTCCAGCAGGCCGGACATCGATCTCGTCCTACTGGATCTCTCGATGCCCGGCGTGCGCGGTTATTCGGGCCTCATGTACCTGCGGGCCCAGCATCCCGAAATCCCGGTCGTCGTGGTCTCGGCCAACGAGGATTTCCAGACGATCCGCACGTGCCTCGGCTTCGGCGCTTCCGGCTACGTTCCCAAATCGAATTCCGTCGACGTCATTCGCGAAGCGATCGGACGGGTTCTGGCCGGACAGGTCTGGTGGCCACCGGACTTCGACCCCGATGCCAAACCCGCCGACGACACCACTTCCCTCATCACCCGGCTCGCCACGCTGACGCCACAGCAGGTCCGCGTTCTGATGATGTTGGGCGAAGGCCTCCTCAACAAGCAGATCGCCTACGAACTCGGCGTCTCCGAGGCGACGGTGAAGGCGCATGTCTCGGCGATCCTCCAGAAGCTCGGCGTCGACAGCCGCACCCAGGCAGTGATCGCCGTCAACAAGATCGAGGCCGGCGACTGGCAGCGCCTCGGCGAGGCTGGCTCGCCATCTTGATCGGAGCGCCCTGCCGGGCGCCAGGGCCAGGGGCATCCGCCAGGCGGCAGTGCGCGCGCCTTACTCCGCGGCCGAGCGCAGGGCCTGGCGCACCTGACCGAGTACGGCCCTGAGAGCCGCCGGCTTCAGAGGCTTGCGCAACAGCGGAATTTCCCGCTCGCGCAGCTCACGCTGCAATTCCGGCGACTGGTCCGCTGTGATGATGGTCGCGGGAATACTGGCCCCGGCCTTCGCCCGGATCGCCTCGATCGCTTCGAGCCCCGTCCCCTGATCGAGATGGTAGTCGGCGAGAATTGCATCGGGCCAGCGCCCGGCCCGCGTGATCACCTCGAGACACTCCGCCTGCGAGTGCGCCGTCGACACGGTACAGCCCCAGCCCTCGAGCAGCATGCGCATGCTCTCGACGATACGCGGTTCGTTGTCGACACAAAGCACCGACAGACCGCCGAGACTTCCGACCGCCCGAGCAACCTCTCCCTCGACCCCCTTGCGCACCACCGGCCCCGCGACCGGAACGGTGATCGCGAACATGGAGCCCTTGCCGACGGTCGAAACCACGGAGACCGGTTGCTTCAGGACACGCCCGATCCGCTGCACGATGGAAAGCCCGAGCCCGAGGCCCCGCACGTTGCGCGACGAGCTTTCGAGGCGGTGGAATTCCTTGAAGATGAGCGGCTGCATGGCGCGCGGGATGCCGGGGCCGGTGTCCCACACCTCGATCCGCACGTGACCCGCCTGCCGCCTGCAGCCGATCAGGACGCGGCCGCGCTCGGTGTACTTGATGGCGTTGGAGAGGAAATTCTGTAGCACCCGTCGTAGCAATCGCCGGTCCGAGCGCAACCAGAGTGTGGTCGGCACCGTCTTCAATGTAAGACCGGCATCCTCGGCAACGGGCGTGAACTCCACCACCAGCCGGTCGATCAGCTCGTTCAATGGAAAGACCGAATATTCCGGTTCGAGCTTTCCGGTATCGAGCCGCGAGATATCGAGCAGTGCCCCGAGAATATCCTCCACCGCTTCGAGCGAGGCATCGATGTTGTGCACGAGGCGCCCATGCTCGCCCTCTCCCGCGCGGTCGACGAGGCTCGAGGTGTAGAGCCGCGCGGCGTTGAGGGGCTGGAGGATGTCGTGACTGGCCGCGGCGAGGAACCGTGTCTTGTCGAGGTTGGCCTCGTCCGCCTTGGCCTTGGCTTCGGTCAGCGCGTGATTGACCTTGGTGAGTTCGGCGGTCCGGTCCCGCACCCGCCGTTCGAGCGTCTCATTGGCCCGTGTCAGCGCATCGGCCGCCTCCACACGCTCCGTGATGTCGGTGAAGGTCGTCACGATGCCCCCCTGCGGCATCGGATTGGTCGCGATTTCCAACACCCGCCGGCCATGCTCCAAGCGCTCGTGGAATGTCTCCTTCGTGCGCACCAGCCGCCGCATCCGATCCGCCACGATCGTCTCGATCGGCCCGGCTCCGAAGTTGCCCTGCTCGGCCACGGTCCTGAGCAACTGCTCGAGCGGAATTCCGATCCGCCCGGCCTCCTCCGGCAACCGCAGCAGGTTACGGAACTGCCGGTTCCAGCAGATGAGGCGCAGGTCCTTGTCGAACACGGCGATGCCCTGCGCCACCTGATCGAGCGCCGACTGCAGGAGATCGCGATTGTATTGCAGCGCCTCGGAGGCATCGTCGAGGAGACGAATTGCCGAGCGGTCGCCGAGATTGTGGCGCTTGAGGAGCAACGAGAGGACCAGTCTCGAGGAGGCCGCGCCGATCGCGCTCGCCAGCAGGTGTTCGGTGAAGCGCAGTGTGTGCAGATCGGCTTCCGCGTTCGCGTTGAGCACCATGTCGCGACCGCGCGCATGCTCGTTGAAGGCCCGCTCTGCCCGCTCCGTCCCGAGATATCGTCCCGTCGCCAGCATGAGGTCGCCGACCGTGATCGTCGAGCGCCAGAGCCGCACCGCCGAACCGGCGGGCATCGGCGGCATGTCGCGGCCGACGAAGATACTCGCCTGCATGCGTTCGA
This sequence comes from Hyphomicrobiales bacterium, assembly GCA_016125495.1. Classification (NCBI taxonomy): domain Bacteria; kingdom Pseudomonadati; phylum Pseudomonadota; class Alphaproteobacteria; order Hyphomicrobiales; species Hyphomicrobiales bacterium. The sequence continues at coordinate 25,837 of WGLQ01000027.1, forward strand.
CCGGATCCGAGCGCGACAGCAGGGAGACGATCACGAGCCCGCCGACGTTGGCGAGCATCGAGAACAGAACGCCATGTGCGATCGGCGACATCTCGAGGCCGAACAGCGCCTGCGGGCGCAGCGCCGCGATACCGAAAGGTCCATGGGCGAGCAGCCCCTCGATATTCCACCCCGCTGCCGAGAACCACGGCAGCAGCAGCGTGTAGACCCAGATCGCAAAGCCGAGCGAGATCCCCGTGAGCGCGCCGCGCGCGTTCGCCCGCGACCAGAACAGCCCCCCGAAGAACGCCGGCGCGAGCTGGGCGATCGCCGCGAAGGAGAGCAATCCGATCGAGCCGAGCGCCTGCCCCGAGGCGAGCGTGCGATGGAAGCCGTAGGCGAGCACCAGCACGACGATGATGGAGATCCGGCGGATGTTGAGCAGCAGTGGCCCGATCTCCTCGAGCGTATCGGGATCCGCCCGCCCGATCGCCTGACGGCGCAGCATGAGCGGCACGACGACGTCGTTGCAGATCATGATCGCGAGCGCCACGCTCGCCACGATGACCATCGCCGTCGCCGCCGACAGCCCGCCGATGAAGGCGATCATGGTGACGAACCCGGCCCCGGCCGCCTTCGGCAGCGCCAGCACGAAGGTGTCGCCATCCACGCTTCCGTCCGTGAACGTGACGAGGCCGGCGAGCGCGATTGGCACGACGAAGGCGTTGATCAGCAGTAGGTAGAGCGGGAACAGCCACTTCGCCCGCTGCACCTCCTTCGCGCCCCGGTTCTCGACCACCGCCACATGGAATTGGCGGGGCAGCAGCACGATGCACACGAGACTGAGGAACGTGATGGTGATCCAGGTCTCCGGGCTGAACCCGCTGGTGAAAATCCGCTCGACCGCGGGCGAGGCCATGGCGCGCGACCAGAGATCGCCGAAACCATCGAACATCCAGAACGTGACGAAGCAGCCGACGGCGAGGAACGCGACGAGCTTGATCACCGATTCGAGCGCGATCGCGAGGACCAGGCCGTCCTGATGCTCGGTGGCATCGATGTGCCGTGTGCCGAAAAGGACGGCGAAGAGGGCGAGCGACATCGCCACCGCGAAGGCCACGTCCCCGGCCGGCGAGTTCGCCGCCGCCAAGGCGCCGATCTCGTCGCCGAGGATCGTCGTGACCGAGCCCGAGACGGCCTTGAGCTGGAGCGCGATGTAGGGGATCGTTCCGGCGACCGCGATCAGTGCGGCGAGCGAGGCGAGGGTCTGGTTCTTGCCGTAGCGCGCGGCGATGAAGTCGGCGACCGAGGTGATGTTCTGGGTCTTGGCGAGATGGATGATGCGCAAGAGCAGCGGCCATCCGAAGATCATCATCAGAACCGGTCCGATGTAGACCGGCAGGAAGTCCCCACCCGATCGCGACGCGATGCCGACACTGCCGAAGAACGTCCAGGACGTGCAGTAGACCGCGAGTGACAGCGCATAGATCATCGGCCGTGCGCTCGGGCCGGTCTTGGCTTTCGCGGCCCGCCAGTCGCCGTAGTAAGCGACCGCGAACAGGATACCGAGATAGCTGAGCGATGTCAGAAGGATGACCCACCCGTCCATCGCCCTGCCTCCCTCACCCGTGGGTCCGGCCGCCACCCAACCGATGCAACCTTATCAGCGGAAATGTCGTTCCTATTCGAGCCATTGTGGATAGTCGGCGCTAAGACTAACGTCGCAATGCTCGGCACGGTCCTACGGCCGTGAACCCATTTGTTTGCCCGCAGCCCACCAGCCGCGATCAATGAGGAACCAACCCATGGGCCTTCTCCAGGAATTCCGCGATTTTGCCTTGAAGAGCAATTTCATCGACATGGCCACCGGCATCGTGATCGGCGGCGCGGTCGGCACGGTCGTGAAGTCGCTCGTCGAGGATATCATCATGCCGCCGATCGGCATGATGCTCAATGGCGTCGACTTCTCCGAGCTGAAGCTGACACTCAAGAGCGCCACGGCCGACGCCCCGGCCGTCGCCATCAACTACGGCTCGTTCATCAACTCGCTGATCAGCTTCGCGATCATCGCCTTTGCGATCTTCATGATCATCAAGGCCTACAACACCGCCAAGACGCGCTTCGAGAAGGAGCAGGCCGCCGCGCCGGCCGTGCCGCCACGTTCCGAGGTGCTGCTGCAGGAAATCCGCGACGCGCTCGTCAAGCGCTGACCTGCCGCCGCCGCACCGGCCGGGCGCCCGCCCGCCGCCTCGTGCCGCGAATTGACCGCACGCCCCACCCGCCTCGGGCTTCGAGGCGGGTGCGTTTTTCAGTCCCTTTCCGAGCCCTCGCTCGCATCCGTCCCACTGTCCTCGGCGGCTGTCGCCTCGTCGAAAGCGGGCTCGCCGCCTGCATCGAAGGCACCGTCCTCGACCTCCGACGGCTCTTCGACGGGTGGCCTGAGATCACGGATGAACTCGTCGGCTGCGCTGCCGAGCGTGAGCCGTGCGAACACCTCGCCGATGCCGACCGCCGAAAGGTCGTCCTTGTGGATGACGTCGGCTGCCCCGGCCTCCATCACCTGGAGCTTGCGCTTGCGGTTGAGGTGGCTCGAGATGATGATGATCGGCCCCTTGTATCCCCAGCGCCGCAGGTACGGCATGTTCTCGACGGCGGTGTCGCTCGGCGGCAGGTAGTCGTCGAGGAAGACCACGTCGGGGATCCGCTCCTGCAGGCAGTCGAGGCCGAGGCCGATCGAACGCGCCGAGCGCACGTCGATGTCGTAGCCGAACCAGACGTGCAGCACGGCCCGCAGCACCTCCCCGTCGAACTCGTTGTCGTCGATGACGAGGAAATCCTTGTAGGGCGGCAATTGCGACTTGAGCCGCTGCAGATCGGCACGATGCGCGAGCACATTGCGCCCGGAATTGGAGTTGCGGCTCATCTGTGTGGGTGTCCTGCTTGACTGGTTCCAAGGTCGCCCGGGAGGCGACCGAAATTACCGAAAGCTGCAATTCCCCCCACGGAACCGCTTCGAATGAAATGGCCGAACACGGACCCGGCCAGACGGACTGGGACGAGCGCAGCCATCATTGATCTTTCCTTTCGACCCGATGCGGCCAATCGACATGAAAGGCCGTACCGCGTCCCGCATGGAGTGGCGACTCGATATCGACTTTCGCGTTGAAGCGGTCACAGAGTTTCTTGACCATCGATAGGCCCAGACCCGATCCGTCCGGCGACACACCTTTCGCCGATCGGAATGGCTTGAAAACCATCGACTGCGCCGCGCGGGGAATCCCGGGACCATCGTCGGCGACGGAAAAGCGCGTTTCGTCGCCGACGCGCTGCGCCGAGATGCGCACGAGCCCCGTTGCCCGGTCGTGGTGCTTGACGGCGTTGGAAACGAGGTTCCGCAAGACGACATCGAGCGCATCCGGTACGGTCTCGATCATGGGCCAATCGCCGGCGATGCGAAACGTGATGCCCGCATCGCCATCCTGGCCGATCGCCACCTCGAGACCGTCGACGATGCGCGAAATGAGGCGATGCGTATCGACCTCCTCCACGAGTTCGAGATCGCTGGTCCCGCGCGCATAGCTGAGCAGGCCCGTGATCATCTCGCTCATGAGTGCGACCTGCCGTTGCAGACGCCGATGGTCCTGGCGCAAGAGCGAGACGCGCGGCTCGGCGTCCCCGGCCCCCTCGCTCTCATCCTCCGGCAAAGCGGCCTCGAGGGTGACACGCATGGCCCTGAGCGGCGCCTTGAGATCGTGGGAGATTACGTGCGCGAAGGCATCGAGCTCTCGATTGACGCGCGATAGCTCGACGTTCGTGCGCTGCAGACGCTCCGCGGACGCCGCGAGCGCGCTTTCGGCCGCCCGCAATTCAGCCTCCGCCACGCGCCGGGCCCGCACCTGCCGGATCACCTCGTGCTCGAGTTGGGTCAGCGCCGCAACCCTCTGGAGCAGAACGAGATAGCCATCCGGCACGCGAAACACCTGGGCCGTCACCTTGACGGGATCGGAGGCCAGGGGATCGAGACCGATGTTGTGCAGCGTCAGATGGCGGCCGCCGATTTCGAGCCCGTGCAGCAGCCCCTCCATGCGGGCGAGGAACGGCAGCGCACGGCTCGCCTCGATCCCGGGCTCAACCGCGATCCAGCCCGCATTGAACGCCGACCGCACCGTTAGGTTCTCGTCGAGCGAAAAGACCGCCATGAGGTCGTGACTGGCGAGGTGGGCCACCGCGCTGAGCGCGAGCGGATCGCCGGCTACTCCCGATGACGCGGTCCCGATCACTTTCCGATCGTCAATTGCGGCCTTTTCGGCATCGATCGTCATCTTGTCCGTCACCCGCCTCGGGAGCGTCGCTCCAGCACCGTCGCGACGGCGCCGAACGCTTCGCCGACCATCTCGCCCGTGAGCGCGCTCGTCAGCATGACGCGCTCGGCATGCCGGCCGAGCGTCTCGTAGGTGCCGGACCTCGCTTCGGGCACCAGATCGATTTTGTTCACCGCCTGGATGAATGGTCGACCCGGAAAGCATTCCACGAACTCGCTGCCCAAAACCTCGGCCGTCGCCTCGGTCTCCGGTCGTGTCGCATCCGAGACGATCAACGCGGCATCGGCTCCGAAGCTGTAGTAGTGTTGAAGAACGCTCTCGGCCATGTCGCCTTCGATATCCCAGATCATGAGGGACACCGGGTCGGCCTTCTCGCCGCCGTTGGAGCCGTCCGGATCACCGCCCGGCTCGATCTCGAACTGGTAGATGTCGACACCCACCGTCGCCCGGTAATCCGCCTCGAAGCGCCCGAGCTTGAGGCGCCTGACGAGCGATGTCTTGCCGACCGCGATCTCGCCCAGCACGATGACCTTGTAGGCTGCCATCTCCTCAACGTTCTCCAGCGAATCCGCGCTCGAATTCGACGCGCCTGTTGGGGCTTCCCGGACCATTGAAATTGGAAAGCACCAGCCGCTCGGCCCGCCCGACGGTGATGACTTGCTCGTCCTTGACCCCGAACTCGAGGAGGATGGCCTTGACGGCCTCGGCGCGATTGACCGCGAGCAGTTCATTGGCCGCCGCCGATCCCGCATCGTCCGTGTAGCCGACCACGCGGATGCTGAAATCACCGTCGACGAGGATCTGTGCGAGCCGCCGAAGCGCCGCCCGGGCTCGTGCGTCGTTGCGAACATTCGTTCCCGTGTCGAAGAACACGGCATTTTGCGAAATGAAATCGTCGAGCCGCTGACTGGGCGACGATAGCGTGCGCTCCAACTCGCCGAGGCGACTGCCGAGCGTTTCGAGGCTCGCCGAGACCGGTCCGAGATCGACCTGACGCTCGATCTGCGCCAACCGCCGCGACAGTGTCTCGATGACGCCGACGAGCCGAGCCACGTCCGCGCCCGCCGCCGCCGCGCCGACCTCGTTGCGCGTGTGTGCCAGATCCTGGGAAAGCACGCCGATGGCCGAATGCAGCTCGGCCAGCCGCGAGCGGGAAGCCGCCCCCGCGAGGGCCATCTCGACGTCACCGAACCGACCGACGAGTTGCGCGAGACGTTCGTCCAGCGCCTCGAGCGCGGCCTTGCTGGCCCCCTGCGTCAAATCGCGCTGGAGAACCGCGAGGGCCGCCGCGAGCGAGCCGACGCTCTGCTCGAGCGCCGCCCGATCCCGGCCACGCGCCTCGCGCTCGCCTTCGATGTCGCTGCGGCTGGCAGCCGTGCTCACCACCCTCGCGAACTCCGCCTGTTGCTCGGCGATCGCCGCGGTGCGCTGTTCGATTTCCGCGAGGCCTCGCCGCAGCGCCTCGAGTTCGCCCGTCACCGCCTGCAACTGCCGTGGATCGATCGCCTCGACGAGCCGCGCGACACCTGAAAGACGCTCGTTGAGTGCATCCGTCCTGCCGGCCAGTTCGCGCGCCGTGGCCAAGTCCGGAACGATGGTGATATCGTTGCGGAGCTGGCGCGGGCTCAGTTCCGCATCTATGCGCGACAGCAATGCGTCACGATCCGCCAGCGACTGCGCCAGCCCCTCGAGCGTGATCCGACGACCGAGATCGTCCACCCGGACAGTGACGGGATAGCCCTGGAAGGACGGCAGTTCCTGCTTCATGGCGAGCACCTGCTCGCGTACCGTGTTCTCGCGCCAGTCCACGAACGTGGTCCAGCCGAGCCAGGCCACCAGCGCCGCCGCGACGAGACCGAGCATCCCGGTCGCGAGGCCGTTGCCGCCGCTGCGCTTTTCCGAAATCTCCGTCAATTCGCTTTCGAGCCGGGAGGCAAAGTCCGGCAACACGGCGAGCAGGTCCGCCCGCGGCGTGGCATTCGCGCCCGCGAGCGCGTCGGCGTGCTTGGAAAGCACCTCGAGAAAGATGCCATCCAGCGCCCGCTCGATGTTGTGCGGCACGGCGGACGAGCACTTGGCGGCGATGAGGTGGGCGGGCGATGCCCTGAGATAGATGCGGTGGGACTGGAGGTCGAGCGTCTGCAGCGCGCCCTCCTCGGCGCGGAAGGCCTCGCGCGCGAATTCGGTGAGCGCGGTCAGGAAGCTGCCGAGCAAGCGCTCGCGATCGCCGCCCCTTGCTACCTCGGCCGCCCTGCCGGCCATCGCGCCGCCCTGCCGGCCATCGCCCATGTTCGCCGGTGCCGACCAGCTGTCGATCAACTCGCCCGAGCCGCGCCTGACGAGATAGAGTGCCTCGACCCGTGGCGCGTTGAGTTCGGCCAGCACGAGTTCGCTGTAGGGTCGCCCGGTCGCGAAGCTCTTCATGCGCAGGTAGTAGCGCCGCGCCGAGAGCCCGCTCTCGAGCCGCCGGTTGATCTCCTCCATGAGGTCGCGCATCGCGCTCGCGACATAGGCCGACACCAACTGACCGGTGATCGGATAGAGCGCCTCGACCATCTGGTCGCGCGAGTTCACGATCTCATAGCGGATGGTCGAGACCACCATCGGCGCGATCGAGCGCGCCAGTTCGTCGTGGCGCTCGACCTCGGCGTCGCGCAGGGCCCCGGCGATGATCCGCGTCACGCTCGCTTGCAGCGCTTCGTCGTCTCCAGCCTGTTGCTCGAGCCGCGCCACCCGCTCGCGCACGCCATCGAGCCGCGATCGCTCCTCTCCAACGAGCAACGCCTTGAGGGTCTCGAGCGCCCGTTCTTCGTTGTTGCCGGCCGCGCTCATGGCTCGCTCCGGCCATTTGCGGGGCTACTTGCATGCCCGGTTGCCCGCTCCAGGTCGTCGGCGAGTTCGCGCAGACGCGCCGCCAGCACCGCGCGCGTTTCCGCTTGGCTCTGTGCCAGCTTGGACTCGAGTTCGGCGATCTGCTGTTCGAAGCGCTGGCGATCCGCGCGCCCCGCGCTCTCCAGGGCCGCCACCCTGCTGGTCAGCTCCTGGAGGCCGCTTTCGTGGCGCCGCGCCGCCTCGCCGAAAAGGAGTTCACGCACTTGGCGAAGCGCATCGACGCCGTTCGCGGGCGCCACCCCTATGGCGAGCGGCTTGATCTCGTCCCCAGGACCGGACATGACATCGACCCTCCACGCAACCCGACGAGGCCCGTCACTGGCTGGCCTCGCGCGACAACACACTCTCGCATCCGTGCCGGCGCCACTGAACAGGCGAACCAAACGCGTCCATTAGCCACCGTCCTGTCGCGGAGGCAAGCGCCAGGATCCACACGAGCACCAAATTGGTTGCGATCAGCAGCACTTGCGAGCGAGTGAGTGAGTGAGTAAGTGAGTGAGTGAGCGAGCGACCCACCGACCGGTCGCCAAGGTCGGGACGGGTCACCCACGGTCGGCCTACCAGTTTCGCAAGCGCGCCGATGTGATGCGTTCCGAACCATCTTCGGTCACGACGACCGTCTCCTCGAAGTCCCCGAGGTAGCCGTCCTTGCGGATCGTGCGCTCGAGGCACAGCACCATGCCGGGCACGAGCACCGTCTTGTCTCCAGGCGCCAGCCAGGGCGCGTCCCAGCCCAATCCGACGCCATGCCCGAGGCCGGAAAAGACGCCATCGTTCGGATAGCCGAGCGCTTCCTGCTTGGAGAGGCCGGCATGCGCAACCTCCTCGGCTGTCGCACCCGGTCGAACCGCCGCGATCCCCGCCTCGATGATTGCAATGGCGTCCTCGAAAAGTTCGATCTCCCGGTTGGTCTGCGCCCCGATCGCCTTGGATCGCGAGAGGTCGAAATAGTACCCCCCGACGACACCTGAGATGCCGAGCCGAATCCATTGGCCGTCCGCCAGCCGCTCGCGGGAGCCCCAGGTCGGGAACGTCGTTCGCACGTAGAGCGGGTCCTCGCCGCCCCGCCCCGAGGTCATGAAGGAGTTGTAGAACACACCGCCCGCCGGCAGCAGGACCTTGCACCCTGCCGCCACCACATCACCGTGACAGGCGCCCGGGACCGCCGCCGCCATCATCGCCTCGATGGTCACCGACCCGACCGCGCTCGCGTGCTTGAGCAGGGCGATCTCGGCCGGGCTCTTGACCGCCCGCAGCTGTTTGAGGATCGCCTGTCCCTCGCCCCAGGTGACGCCCGGCAGGCTGCCCGCGAGTTGCTCGTAGGTCGACAGCGGCAGCGTGTCTCGTCCGACGATGCCGATCCGCCCGGCCTCGAGCCCGAGTTCGCGCACTGCCGCAACCACACCATCGGCGACGAAATCCGTCGTCCTGATGGCATCGGCCTCGAGCCGGATGCGCCCGTCGTCGGGACAGTCGTTGATCAGCAGCGCCCGGCCATCTCCAGCGAGCACGACGAAGGCATGGGCCCGAGCGCTCCATCCAGCGGAAAGGTCGGGAATGTAGGGAAAGGAGGTGTAGAAATTGGTCAGGTAGACGACGTCGCCATACCGATCGAGGGTGCCGCCCCCGCGCGCGCAGACGAGGAGCCCGTCGAACCCGGCCTTCCCAGCCAGTTCCGCCGCCCTGGCCCGCCGCTCGGCGAATTCCGCTGCTGGAATCTCCGCAGGCGCCACCGGGATCTGCCTTTCCATGAACTCGTGCCTCCATTGCCCGCGCCGCGCCATCTGGCGAGCGCCATTGTGGGCGGATCGCGCCCCGCCGAAGCGTGCACCACCATGTGCCCGGCGTGCAACTGCTCCGAACCTGCGCCGCTTGCCGGGCGCGCCGTTTCCTGCATGATCGCGCGCCGGGCACCGGTGCCAGGAGGGTGCATGCCGCAATACCTGACCACACGTGAACTGGCCGAATTGCTCCGTATCAAGGAGCGCAAGGTCTATGAGCTTGCCGCCTCGGGCGCGATTCCCTGCTCCAAGGCGATGGGCAAGCTCCTCTTTCCGCGCGCCGCCGTCGAAAACTGGCTGGCCGGCGGCAGCGCGGGTGGCGTGGGTTTGGCCGGCGACACCTCGCGCGAGCCGCTCCCCGGCGTCATTCTCGGCAGCCACGATCCGCTCCTGGAATGGGCGCTGCGCCAGTCCCGCTCTGGCCTTGCGACCTACCTCGATGGCAGCAGCGACGGACTGGCCCGCTTCGCAGCGAGGGAGGGCGTTGCGGCCGGCCTCCATCTGCGCGATGCCGCGAGCGGTGCGTGGAACGTGCCGGCCGTGCGCGCCGCTTGCCCCGAGGCCCCGGCCGTGCTGGTCGCCTTCGCCCGGCGTCGCCGCGGGCTCGTCGTCGCCGAGACCTCCCGCGGAAGGATCGCCTCGCTCGCCGACCTGGAGAGCGCCCGCGTTTGCCCGCGCCAGCCCGAGTCGGGCGCCCAGCAGTTGCTCCGTGATCTGCTCGCGGCCGATGGGCTGGCGCTCGAGTCGCTCGAACTGACGCCGCCCGCCCGCTCCGAGAGCGATGCCGCCCTCGCGGTCCTCGAAGGCCAGGCCGACGTCGCCTTCGGTCTCGAGGCCATCGCACACCAGTACCGCCTCGCCTTCGTTCCGCTGATCGAGGAGGAATTCGATCTCCTCGTCGACCGCCGTTCGTGGTTCGAAGCCCCGTTCCAGTCGTTCCTCGCGTTCTGCTCGGGCAGCGCCTTTGCCGCGCGGGCGCGCGATCTCGCGGGCTACGACACAGCCGCCCTCGGCCGTGTGCGCTACAACGGACCGTGAGGGCGATTCCGTCCGCCGACCGCCACAGCCCACTGGTCGAGCGGTCGTCGACACCACTTGCCCCGAACCGCCTCCGAGCGCCAATGTGCCGACCGCCGGAGGGGCCCCTCGGACCGTCACGATTTCGGATTTCACCATGCAGCACACCGTTGCCACCGAATACCGGCGTCCCCTCGCGCTCGCCTTCGGCGGCTTCATCGCACTCATCGCCAGCATGGGCATCGGGCGCTTCATCTACACGCCCATCCTGCCGCTTATGGTCGGCGACCTCGGCCTCTCGCAAGGTCAGGCCGGCCTCATCGCCTCGGCCAACTTCCTCGGCTACCTGCTCGGCGCCATCATGACCTCGGCGCCGCGTCTGCCGGGCAGCCCGCGCGCCTGGCTCCTTGGATCGCTCGCCGTCAGCGGTGCGACGACCTTCGCCATGGGGCTCGGCTCCACCATGCCGGCCTTCTTCGCCTTCCGCTTCCTCGGCGGCATGGCGAGTGCCTTCGTACTCGTCTTCGCTTCCACCCTGATCCTCGAGCGACTGGCCGCCATGGGCCGCAGCTCGCTCGCCGGCGTCTATTTCGCTGGTGTCAGCGCCGGCATCATGCTGACCGCCCTCATCGCGGCCTTCCTGGCCGGCGACGACGGCGCCTGGCGCAAGCTGTGGTGGTCCGGCGGGATCCTCTCGCTCGCCATCGTGCTCGGTGTCATGGCACTCGTGCCGGGCGACGCCGCACCGCGTCGCGACCAGGAAGCAACGACGCTCCCGACCGGCAAGGTCGCCCGGCGCCTCTGGCTCCTCGCGCTGGCCTATGGCCTCTTCGGCTTCGGCTATGTCATCACCGCCACCTTCATCGTCGCCATGGTGCGCACGTCCCCCGGAGTGACGCTCTGGGAGCCCGGCGTCTGGCTGGTGGTCGGCGCGACTGGCATTCCCTCGGTCACGCTCTGGTCCATGCTGGCACGCCGCATCGGCGCCATTCGCACCTTCGCCGTCGCCAACTTGGTCGAGGCGGTCGGCGTCCTCGCCAGTGTCGTCTGGCCGACGAACGGCGGCATCATGCTTGCCGCAGCCGTGCTCGGGGCGACTTTCATGGCCATCGCCTCGCTCGGACTGATGGCGGGGCGCGAATTGGCCGGCCGGCGCGCGCGCCAGGTCCTCGGCCTTCTGACCGTCGCCTTCAGTATTGGCCAGATGGTCGGCCCGACGGCCGCCGGCTACGCCTACGACTGGTCGGGCAGCTTCACCTTACCGACGTTGGTCGCCGCGAGCGCGCTCACGATCGCCTGCGCCCTCACCATCCGCTTGACCGATCGTTGATGGGCCGCGCGCTTGCGCCTCGCCGCCCATTCGCGATAGCTGGATGGGCGGGATCAGCGAACCGCCGGAGGGGGCCACCCATGGATTTCCAGCTTTCCGACGATCAGCGCCAGATGCAGGAGATGGCCCTCGAGTTCGCTCGCGAGCGTCTTGCCCCGAACGCCGCGGATTGGGACGAGCGGGCGCACTTTCCGGTCGATGTGCTGCGTGAGGCGGCCGGTCTCGGCATGGGCGCGATGCTGGTCTCGGAGGCGCACGGCGGCTCGGGCCTCTCGCGTCTCGATGCAGCGCTTCTCTATGAAGCCCTTTCGACCGGCTGCCCGACAATCGCGGCTTATCTTTCGATCCACAACATGGTCGCGGTGCTCCTCGAGCGCTACGGCAGCGACGACCAGCGCGCCCGCTATCTGTCGCGTCTCGTTTCCATGGATTGGCTGTCGAGCTATTGCCTGACCGAGCCCGGCTCCGGGTCCGACGCCGCCGCCCTCAAGACGCGTGCCGTGCGCGACGGCGACCACTACGTCCTCGACGGCGCCAAGCAGTTCATCTCCGGCGCCGGCACCTCCGATCTCTATCTCGTGATGGTGCGCACGGGAGGCGACGGAGCGAAAGGCATTTCCGCCATCCTCGTCGAGGGCGCGACGCCGGGCGTCTCGTTCGGCGGTCTCGAGCGCAAGATGGGCTGGAACGCCCAGCCGACCCGCACCGTCACCTTCGACGGCGCCCGTGTGCCCGTCGCCAACCGCCTCGGCGAGGAGGGCGAGGGCTTCCGCTTCGCCATGATCGGCCTCGACGGCGGGCGCGTGAACATCGCCGCCTGCTCGCTCGGCGCAGCCACCGCGGCCATGGAAGCGGCCCGCACCTACATGGGCGAGCGCCGGGCCTTCGGCGCCGAGATCTCGAGCTTTCAGGCCCTCCAGTTCAAGCTCGCCGACATGGCGACCGAACTCGATGCCGCCCGTCTCATGGTCTACCGCGCCGCCGCCTCCCTCGATCGCGGCGATCCCGATGCCACTAAGCACTGCGCCATGGCCAAGCGCTTCGCGACCGACGTCGGTTTTTCCGCCGCCAACGAGGCCCTGCAGATTCACGGCGGCTATGGCTATCTCAAGGACTACGGCCTCGAAAAGATCGTGCGCGACCTGCGCGTCCACCAGATCCTCGAGGGCACCAACGAGATCATGCGCGTCATCATCGCGCGCAAACTGCTGGCGGCGAACTGATGGCCTGGCCCGCCAGAATGCGGCCGCGACGATCGCTGGAGCGCGAGCAATGACGGCCGAATTGATCGTGCGCACCGCCGGGCCTGCCGGCCGCCTGACGCTGAACCGCCCCGAGGCCCTCAACGCCGTCACCATGCCCATGGTCCGCGCCATGCGGGCCGCCCTCGACGCCTGGCGCAACGACGAGCGCATCGCCCATGTCGTCCTCGACGCCGCGCCCGGCAAGGCCTTTGCCGCCGGCGGCGACCTCAAATCCCTCTACGACAGCCGCCCCGGCGGGCCGGCCGAGGATGCCGCCTTCCACCGCACCTTCTGGCGTGAGGAATACGAACTGATCTCGGCCATCCATTCCTATCCGAAACCATTCATCTCCCTCATCGACGGCATCGTCATGGGCGGCGGTGTCGGCGTCGCGGTGCACGGCAGCCATGCCGTGGTCACCGAGCGCGCCGTCGTCGCCATGCCCGAGTGCGGCATCGGCCTCATCCCCGATGTCGGCGGCACCTATCTCCTCTCGCGACCGACCCTTGTCGGCGAGGCGAGCGAGGCCCGCCGCCGCGCCATTGGCCTCTTTCTCGGCCTCACCGGCCAGCGCATGTCCGCCGCCAGCGCGATCGCGGAAGGCTTCGCCACCCACCATGTCGCGAGCGAGCGCCTGTCCGGCCTCCTCGCCGCCCTCGAAGCGCCCGGCACGACGGCCGGGCAAGCGCTTGCCGATTTTTCATCTCAACCCGCCGGCCCGCCGCACGCCGGCCTGCCGCTGGAGCGGATCGCCGATGCCTTCAGCCTCCCCGATGTGCCAACCATCATCGCGCATCTGGAGCGGGCCGGCGACGCTTGGTCGCGCACGACGCTCGCAACCCTCGCCGAAAAATCCCCCCTTTCGCTCGTCGTCGCGCACCGCGCCTTTGCCGAAGGGTCGCTCCACCGGCACCTCGACCGCAACCTCGAAATGGAATACCGCCTCGTCAGCCGCTGCTACGAGGTGGGAGATTTCCTCGAAGGTATCCGCGCCCAGGTGATCGACAAGGACCGACGGCCCCGCTGGCTGCACCGCTCGCCGGCGGACATTCCGGATGACCTCGTGGATTTCATGTTCTCGAGCCTCGACACGGACGATTTGATGCTCTGAGGCCCGCGCGCCGCCGCTCGGCCGGCTACGACAGGAGGAAACAAACGATGGCGACCGTCGGATTCATCGGGCTAGGCAACATGGGGTTGCCGATGGCGGGCAACCTCGTGAAGGCCGGCCATCGCGTCCAGGGCTGCGATATCGTCGCGGCCAACGTCGAAAGGGCGGTTGCCCGCGGCGTCACCTCCGTCGCAGGCCCCCGCGAGGCCGCCACCGGAGCGGAAATCGTCGTCACCATGCTGCCATCGGGTCGCGAGACGCTCGCCGTCTACCGCGACAGCGGCCTCCTTGCAGCCGCCGCCCCCGGCACGGTTCTGGTCGACTGCTCGACGATCGACGTATCCTCCGCCCGGGCGGCCCACGAACTCGCTGCCGGAGCCGGTCTCCTCTCCCTCGACAGCCCCGTGTCCGGCGGTGTCGCCGGCGCCGAGGCCGCGACCCTCACCCTCATGGCGGGCGGCTCGAAGGCCGCATTCGCAAAGGCGCTACCCTTCCTGGAGAAAGTAGGAAAGAAAGTCGTGCACTGCGGCGACGCCGGCGCCGGTCAGGCCGCCAAAATCTGCAACAATATGATCCTCGGCATCTCCATGATCGCCGTCTCGGAGGCTTTCGTGCTCGCCGAAAAGCTCGGCCTCTCGCACCAGGCCCTGTTCGACGTCGCATCGACCTCGTCCGGCCAGTGCTGGTCGCTGACGACCTATTGCCCGGTGCCGGGCATGGTGCCGACAAGCCCCGCCAATCGGGATTATCAGCCCGGCTTTGCGGCCGCCCTGATGCTGAAGGACCTGAAGCTCGCTCAGGAGGCCGCGACCGCCACCGGTGCCGCCACCGACCTCGGCGCGCACGCGACGGACCTTTATGCCGCCTTCGCCGAGGCCGGCCACGCGGGCAAGGATTTTTCCGGCATCGTCGAATGGGTCCGCACGCGCGGCAAGTCCATCTGATGAAACGGGAGTCGGATGCCTCGGGAGGTCAGGAGGAGAAGTGAAATGACGGGCCGCCCCGCAGTCTACGTCTTCGATGCCTACGGCACGCTTTTCGATGCTCACTCCGCCGTTGCCCGACACCGCGACGCCATTGGCCCTGCCGCCGAGCGCCTTTCCGCCCTCTGGCGCGAGCGTCAGCTCCAGTACACCTGGGTGCGCAGCATGGCCCATCGCATGAAGCCGTTCCACGAGGTGACGGCTGATGCCCTCGACTTCGCGATCGCGAGCATCGGCGGTCTCGCACCCGGCCTGCGCGAGGCGCTGCTGTCGGCCTACGACAGCCTCGATGCCTACCCCGAGGTGCCCCGCGTCCTCGCCGCCCTCAAGGCCGCCGGCTGCCGCCTCGCCATCCTTTCGAACGGCAGCCCGCGCATGCTCGAAGCCGCCATCGCCTCCTCGGGCCTCGGCGACGTCCTCGATGCGGCCATTTCCATCGATGCCGTCGGCATCTACAAACCCGACCCGCGCGTCTATGCGCTCGTCACCGCCGCCTTCGACTGCCCCGCGAACGCGGTTGCCTTCCAGTCGTCGAACCGATGGGATGTCGCCGGCGCCACCAACGTCGGCTTCCATACCACCTGGATCAACCGCTTCAACCAGCCGGACGAGTTGACGGACATGCCCCCCGCGCGCGTCACGGCGAACCTCGAGCCACTGCTCGCCGACATCTGACAGGGCTCCCAGAGCGATCCCGGAAGGAAGCGAATGCGAACGATATTCTCCGAAAAACAGCGGGCCCACGCACCGGCAAGCTATTCGGTCAACGGCACGCGCGTTCCGATCCCCGAGACGCCGGCCCGTCTTTCCGCGCTCCTGTCCGGCACCGGGCTCTCGCCCGCTGATGTCGAAGCGCCGGCGGGACCCGTCGAACGCGATCTGCTCCTTTCGGTCCACTCCGAGCGCTACCTCGATTTCCTCTCCACGGCCTGGGGCGGCTGGCAGCGCCTCGAGCCGCGTGCGCCGGAGATCGTGCCGAACCTCCATGCCATCGGCCGCGCGAGCCTGGTCGAGACGGGATATCCCGCCTCGCTCGTCGGGCGCTGCGGCTATCACATGGGCGACGGCTCCTGCCCGATCGTCGCGGGGACCCATGAGAGCGCGCTGGCGAGCGCCGCGACCGCCGCCCACGCCGCCCGTCTCGTTGCCGCCGGCGAGCGCCACGTCTATGCCCTCTGCCGCCCGCCCGGCCACCATGCCTCCGCCGACCTCGCCGCCGGGTTCTGCTATCTCAACAACACCGCGATCGCCGCCGAATTCCTCACCCGCGCCGGCAGGCGCACAGCCATTCTCGACATCGACGTGCACCACGGCAACGGCACCGAAGCGATCTTCTATGAGCGCGCCGACGTGTTGACCGTCTCGCTCCATGCCGACCCCTCGCGTTTCTATCCCTTCTTTTGGGGTTACGCCGAGGCGCGCGGGCGCGGCGCGGGCGAGGGCGCCAACCTCAACATTCCGCTCCCCCGTGGCACCGGCGATGCCGACTACCTCATCGCCCTGGAGGGGGCGCTCGCGCGTATCGCCGACCACCGACCCGACGTCCTCGTCCTTGCCGCCGGGCTCGACATCGCCGCCGACGACCCGCTCGCCGGCTTTGCCATCACTCGCCCCGGCATTGCCGCGATCGGACGCGCCATCGCCGGTCTCGGCCTGCCGATGGTCGTCGTCCAGGAGGGCGGCTATGCCATCGAGAGTCTCGGGGCGAGTCTGGCCGCGCTGCTCGAGGGGCTGACCGCGTGATTTCGCCCGGCGATCCCGTGATCCGCGCCGGTGAGCCGGCCGATTGCCCGCGCATCGCCGAGATGGTGGCGGGACTTGCAAGGAGCACTGGCGTTACGCCGCCCGCCGTCACGACCGCCGCCGATCTCCTGGCGTACGGCTTCGGTGCCCGTCCAGCGTTTTCCCTGGTGGTCGCAGAGCGGCCCGTCTCCGGGCCGAACGGTGCGGACACAGGCGGCGGCGGGCTCATCGGCTACTGCCTCTTCACCGCCGATTTCTCCACTTGGCGCGCCTGCCCCGGCATCTACGTCGTCGACCTCTTCATCGAAGAGGCGGCGCGCGGCGCGAGGCTCGGCGAACGCCTGCTGGCCGCCGCCCTCCAGGCCGGACGGACCTGGGGCGCCCGCTATGTGAAACTCGAGATCGACCTCGACAACGCCCGCGCCCGTGCGTTCTATGAGCGGCTCGGCTTTCACGAACTCGACCACGACCGCCTGATGGTGCTGGAAGCCAGCGGCGCCGACCGGCTTCTGGGCTGAACCGTCCCGAACGGTACCTTGTGTCGGACGCGGAAAGGGCCCATTTTCGAGGTGACCGACGCCGCTGGCTGACGGCCGCAAGGAGAACCATGTCCAGCCTCGCAATCGAGCTTCGCGCCCCGAGCGTGTTCGTCGAGAATGTCGTGCCACATCTGCTGGCTTGGCGACGGGCAGGCCATGCGACGGCGCTCGCAACGATCGTGGCGGCCGATGGTTCGGCCCCCCGGCCGGTCGGCAGTCAGATGGCGGTGCGCGACGATGGCACCTGGGTCGGCCAGCTGACGTCGGGCTGCGCCGAGGCCGCCATCGCCGCCGAGGCCGTCCAGATCATCCGCGACGGAACCGGCCGCACGGAACGCTATGGCCGTGGCTCGCGCTACATGGACGTGCGCCTGCCCTGTGGCTCCGGCATCGACGTCCATTTCGACCCGTCGATCGAAACCTCGACCCTCGAGGCGCTGGCGCGGGGCGAGACCGATCGCCGGGCCCTCACCCTCTCCTGGTCGCGCGAAGGCGCCCCGGACCACCGCGTCGAGGAGATGGCGCACCCGCCGGTGGACGCCCGCGCGATCATCACATCGGACGGCGAACGCTGGCGCCGCCACTATGTGCCGACGACTCGTGTCATGCTCTGTGGCCGTGGCCCGATCGTGAGCGCGACCGCCGGTTTCGCACGCCTGCTCGGCTGGCAGGTCGCGATCGCCACTCCCGAGTCCGAACTGATGGAGCGCGAAGCGCCCGGCTGCGTCTCGGCACGGCATCTCACCCGTCCCGAAGAATTCGATCCATCCCCGATCGACCGCTGGACGGCGAGCGTCATGCTCTTTCACGACCACGAATGGGAACCCCCGATCCTCGTGCGCATCCTCACGGCAGGCGGCTTCTATGTCGGCGCGCTCGGCAGCAATCGCACTCACGCGGCGCGCCTCGATGCCCTGCGCGAACTCGGTCTTTCGAAACAGCTGATCGATCAGGTTCGTGGCCCGGTCGGCCTCGACATCGGCGCGCGCAACCCCGTCGAGATCGCGTTGTCGATCACCGGCGAGATCCTCGCGGCACGCCGCGCCGGCTCATGGAATCCCAGCACCTGACCCCGTCATCCGGACTTGGCGCGGTCGTGCTCGCCGCCGGCCTCGCGCGGCGCATGGGCGGGCCGAACAAGCTGCTCGTGGAGGTCGCCGGACGTCCGCTCCTCGCCCACACCCTCTCGCGTCTCGCCGACACGGGCTTTTCAGGCGAGGCCGCCGCCCGTGTCGTCGTCGTCACCGGCCGGGACGCGGCCGCGGTCGCCGCCCTCGTTGCCCCCTTCGGCTTTCGCACCTGCCACAACCCGGCCTACGTCGATGGCATGGGCGGAACGATCGCCGCCGGTTTCGAGGCCCTCGACGAAGCTTGTGAGGCCGCCTTCCTCGTCCTCGGCGACATGGCGGCAACACGCCAAGCGACGTTCACAGCCCTTGCCGGCGCCTTCGCCGCGAGTCGCTCCGGAGCCATCGCCATCGTGGCGCCACGCGCCGACGGGCGCCTCGGCCATCCGGTGCTCTTTTCCCGCCGGACCTTTGCCGAACTCGCCGCCCTTTCCGGCGACCAAGGGGCTCGCGCCGTTCGCGACCGCGATCCCGCCCGGCTCCTGGTGATCGAGACCGACGATCCAGGCATCCATGCCGACGTCGATACCGCCGGCGATCTCGACCGGATGGCTCGTCTCATTGTCAGCCGCACCGAACGGCGATGACCGCGCCCACGCCCCGCGACCGCACTTTGCGAACGCCAATCGCATATTCGACACAAGGCTATGCACTGAACGACGCTTGGCGTGTTCCTGCCGCCATTTTTTGCGGCTATCGAAGCACTTGGATCAGCGCGGCGAAGGCGAGTGACAAGGCGAACCCATGCAGATTACCGGAGAAACCATTCTGCCGGCCGACCCGGCGACCGTCTGGCGTGCCCTCAACGACGCCGAGGTGCTGCGCCAGTGCATCCCCGGCTGCGAGAGCCTGGAGCAGACCGGCGAAAACGAGCTGAAGGCGACCGTGGCAACGCGCATCGGCCCGATGCAGACACGTTTTACGGGAACGGTGACGCTGAGCGATCTGAAGCCGCCGGTGAGCTACACCATTTCGGGATCCGGTTCCGGCGGCGTCGCCGGTAACGCCAAGGGGAGCGCCCACGTCGAACTCGCACCGGTGGCCGAAGGCACTCGGCTCACATGGTCGGCCGACGCACAGGTCTCCGGCAAGCTCGCCCAGCTCGGCTCGCGCCTCATCGACAGCGTCGCCAAATCGATGGCCAATCAGTTCTTCGGCAAGTTCTCGCAAGTCGTCGCCACTTCCGTCGGGGCCGAGCCGGCACCCGCCGCCGCACGCGCCCCTGGCGCCCTACCGACCTGGGCCTGGATCGCCATTGCCCTCGCGGGCGCGGCACTCGTCGCCTACGCCCTGGCCGGCTGATCCGCGCGTGGGCGGCCTGCGGCCCAACCCCGACCCGCGATCGCCCGCGCGAGACCCTCGAGGCTCTCGAGGTTGTGGCAGGGACGCATTTCGCTGACGTGAGGCGCGATCGCCCGCGCGCCCGCCGCAATCGGCTGATAGGCCGAATAGCGCAAGAGCGGATTGAGCCAGATCAGCCTGCGGCACGAGGCCCTGAGCCGCCGCATCGCCCGTTCCACCCCCTCGCCAGCATCGCGGTCGAGCCCGTCCGTGAAGAGGATGACGGTCGCCCGCCCGCCGAGCACACGCCGCGCCCAGAGCCGGTTGAACGCCTCGATGCTCTCGCCGATCCGCGTGCCGCCCGCGAAATCGTCGACCGCCGTCGAAACCCTCGCCATCGCCTGGTCGGGATCGCGCCCCTTCAGCAGGCGGGTCACATTGTGCAAACGGGTGCCGAAGAGGAAGCAATTGACGCGATCACGCGCGTTCGAGGCGGAATACAGGAAATGGAGAAATAATCGGGCATAGGCGTCCATCGAGCCCGAGATGTCGCAGAGCAGCACGACCGGCGGCACGCGCCAGGCGCGCGCCTTGCGCCGAAGCACGAGGTGATCCGACCCGCGCGCCCCGGCCTCCCTGCACATCCTCCGAAGGTCGATCGTCTCCCCGCGCGGCGCCGCGACCTGCCGGCGCGTCTTGAGGGGAGCAAAAATGAGGCTCATTGCCCGCAACGCCTCGCGCGCCCGGCGCTGTTCCTCGGCGCTCATCTGCTCGAAGTCCTTGGTGCGCGAAACCGCGCTCGCACTGTAGCCCTCCGAAATCTCGAACTCGGTGCCTTCCCCTTCCGCCCGGCGCGGCTCCGGCCCATGCGGCATCAGGCTGTCGCGCAACCTCCGGCTCATTTCCGCGCCCGGCGGCTCGCTGTCGCGCCGGAGACTTGGCAGCATCACCGAAAGCAGTTGGTCGAGGTAGCCCGGGTCCTTCCAGAAGAGATAGAATGCCTGGTCGAAAATGGCCCTGTCCTGGGGTCGCGAAACGAGTGCTGCCGAAAGCGCCGCCTTCAGAACCTGCGGCCGCTCGATCCCGACCGCCATCGCCGCCTCGCTCGCCAGGATCACGCGCTGTGGCCCGACGTCGAGCCCGGCCGCGCGCAACAGCCGCACGAACTGGACGATATTTTCCGCGATCCGCCCGCCTTTGATGCGGTGCGCGATAAGGTTCGGGGCGAGCACCACCGAGCCAGCCTCGGGCATACCGGTCTCCCCGCTCACGACGTCTCCTCGGCCGCTAAGCCCGCCTCACGGGTCCGCGATTTGACTTCCTCGAGCAACCGCGCCGCCTCGCTGCCCCTGATGCGCGCGATATCGTCCTGGTACTTCAATAGCGTGCCGATGGTGGAATCGATACGCTCGGGGTCGAGCGCGACGCAGTCGAGCGAGGTGAGCGCTTGCGCCCAGTTGATGCTTTCGGCGATCCCCGGTGTCTTGTAGAGGTCCATCGCCCTGAGGGCCTGCACGAACGCGACGAGCTGGCGGGTCAACTCGCCCGGCGCCTGCGGCACCTTAAGCTTGACGATCGCCAGTTCGCGCGCCGCGCTCGGGAACTCGACCCAGTGATAGAAGCAGCGCCGGCGCACGGCATCGTGCACCTCGCGCGTGCGGTTCGACGTCAGGATGGTGATCGGCGGCCGTTCGGCCTTTATCGTCCCGAGTTCCGGTATGGTCATCTGGTAGTCGGCGAGGAATTCGAGGAGGAAGGCCTCGAACGGCTCGTCCGCCCGGTCGAGTTCGTCGATCAGCAGCACCGGCGGCTTGCCCACTGCGGTCGGCTCGATGGACTTCAGCAGCGGCCTCTTGAGCAGGAAGTCGGCGCCATAAATCTCCCGCTCCATCCGCCCGGCCGCGCTTTCACCGTTCTGGGCGACGCCGAGGCCCGCCGCTTCCGCCGCGCGGATGTGCAGGAGCTGGCGCTGGTAGTTCCATTCGTAGGCGGCCTCCGCGAGCCCCAGTCCCTCGTAGCATTGCAGCCTGACGAGGTCGCGCCCGAGCACGGCCGCCAGTACCCGCGCGATCTCCGTCTTGCCGACCCCCGCCTCGCCCTCGAGCAGCAGCGGGCGTTCCAGCTTGAGCGCCAGGAATACCGCCGTCGCCAGCGCTTCGCCGGCAAGGTAGCCACCGCGCTCCAGCAGCGCCCGAGTGTCGGCAACGGTCTCGGGATTGTCGATCATGGCTCGGAAATCCGCTTGTTCGAGGCGCCGGCAGGATAGCGGGTGACCGGTCGCGCGCAAGCCGGTATGATCGGCCTCCGGGACGCCCCGACCGAAGCCACCGCACCCTGCGAGGATGCGACCACCGGCCCGCCCCGACGCATGCCACCGCCAGCTCCCGGCAAAGGGGCCCGCCCATGCGCGACCATCCGTTCCTTTCGTTGCTTCGGCCCGCGGTCGTGGTCCTGGCACTACTGACCGCCCACCGGATCGCAACCGCAACGCCCGCATTCGCCGAGGTTCCGGTCGACCTCGAACTCGTCCTCGCCGTCGACGTCTCGCTTTCGATGGACTTCGAGGAGCAGCGTCTCCAGCGCGAAGGCTACGTCGCGGCCCTTGCCCACCCGAGTGTCGTCGAGGCGATCCGTTCGGGCCTGCACGGGCGCATCGCCGTCACGTACGTCGAATGGGCCGGCCAGAGCCTGCAATCGGTGGTCGTGCCTTGGCGCGCCATCGGCTCCAGCGAGGAGGCCGAGGCCGTCGCTGGCGAACTCGCCGCCCTGCCGATCTCACGCGCCCGCCGCACCTCGATCTCCGGGGCCATCCGCCATGCCGCCTCGCTCTTCGACGGCAACGGCTTTGCCGGCCTGCGGCGCGTCATCGACGTCTCGGGCGACGGACCGAACAATTCGGGCGTCCCGGTCACCGAGGCGCGCGACGAGGTGGCGGCCCGTGGCATCACGATCAATGGCCTCGCGCTGCGGCTGGCGAACCGGCGCAACACACACGCCTTCTTCGACATCGCCGACCTGCACCGCTACTACATCGACTGCGTCATCGGCGGCACCGGCGCCTTCGCCCTCGAAGTGACGGAACGCGAGAACTTCGCGGCCGCCATTCGCCGCAAGATGCTGCTCGAGATCGCGGGCCACGGCCCGACCCCGACGCCGTCCCTGCGCGCCTTCGGGCCTGCCGTCGCGGATTATACCCCGGCATCGGCCGAGGTCACCGATTGCCTCATCGGGGAGAAGCGCTGGCGCCAGTACATCGACAACTTTTCGAACGAGTGAGCCGCCCCGAGGGCATCCTCGACCACGTTCCACACGGCGCCGCCGCGCACCTCAGCGCGCGATCTCCGCGATCACCTCGGCGATCCGATCGGCATGGATGTAGTGGCCGGCATGGTTGCAGCGCCCGAGGATCACGAGCTTGGAACCGCGGATCCGAGCATTCAACTCCTCCGCGTGGGAGATCGGCACCACGTCGTCATCCTCGCAGGTCAGGATCGCCACCTCGCGCCGCATCCGCGAAACCGCTCGCCTGAGGCCCGCGCTCTCGGTCACGGCCAGTGCACGCAGGGTCGCCACGCTGGCCTCGCGCGCCCCCGGTTGATCGAGGACGTGCGCCTGCGCTTCGATGCTCTCGAGGCGCGGGATATAACCGAACGGATAGATCGAGCGCGCCGAGACCGCCGCCGTGAGCCTTGCCGGCGCGCCCTCGATCGCCGCTTCCGTGATTTCGGGAATGCGCGCATAGAGCCGCACGAGGTCCAGTTCCTCGACCGCCAATGGCGCCGCGATGAGAACCAGAGGCCCGATGTCGTCCGGCGCCAGCCGCGCGACGTGCAATGCGATGGTCCCGCCGGTGGAATCGCCGACCAGCACGGGCCGTTCGAGCCCGAGGGAACGGATCAGTCGCACGACCCGGCGGGCCTGCGCCTCGAGACTGTAGTCGGCCCCGAGCGGCTTGTCGGAACGACCGAAACCGAGCTGCTCGGGAATGTAGACGCGGTGCCGGGATGCCAACAGCGGCGCCACGGCCGACCAGCTGGTGGCATTGCCGCCGAGCCCGTGCAACAGCACCACCGGCCGGCCGCGACCTGTCACGTCGACATGCAGCCGCTCGCCACCGGACTGTCCCGAAACCTTGACCAGCCGTTCGTGGTGTCCCGGGATCGAGGGAAAACCGGTCGCGCAGCCCGCCAGGAGAGCGGCGAGCGCGAGCATCGCCACCCCCGCAAGGGCGGGCGGCAACAGCCCCCGGGCGACATCGCCAGTTTCTTTCCATCGCGCAGCCATCCGCATCGCGTACCGGCGGCCTTGATTCGCCGCAACGCAGGATCGCTGCTCGGTGAGCGGGCGCCGCCGGCCCGTGCCCGCAAAGGCACGCTCATCCCTCTACCCCTCCTCGAAGCCCGTCAGGACGTTGACGGCGTTGATGCCGAGCTGGTCGACGGCATAGCCGCCCTCGAGGACGAAGAGCGTCGGCAGGCCGAGCCGCGCGATCCGCCGACCGATGGCGAGGAAATCGTCGCTCTCGAGCTTGAAGGTCGAAATCGGATCGTCCTTGTAGGTATCGAGCCCGAGCGAGACGACGAGAAAGTCGGGCGAATAGGCGGCGATGCGCTTGCAGGCATCGCCATGCGCCTCGTCCCAAACGGAGAACGGCGTGCCGGCCGCCATCGGATAGTTGACGTTGAAGCCCTCGCCGCGCCCGGCCCCCCTCTCGTCCGCATAGCCGAGGAAATAGGGAAACGACGTCTCCGGTTCGCCGTGGAGGGAAAGGAACAGCACGTCGTCGCGATCATAGAAGATCGCCTCGGTGCCGTTGCCGTGGTGGAAATCGACGTCGAGGATGGCAACGCGCGCCGCCCCCGCCGCCCGCATCGCCTCGGCCGCGATGGCCGCGTTGTTGAGGAAGCAATAGCCGCCGAACATGTCCTGCGCCGCATGATGGCCTGGCGGCCGGCAGAGTGCGAAGGCTGCCCGCGCCCCCTCTCGGACCGCCTCGGCGGCCGTCAGCGTGACGTCGGCGGCGAGCCGCGCGGCTTGGTAGGTCGTCGCCGTGATGCTGGTCTCCCAGGCGAGGCAATAATAGCCGATCAGCCCGTCGATGTGCTTTGGCGGCCGGTCGCGCCACATCCGCCGCGAAGGCGCCGTCGTCGAGATCGCCTCGCCCTTCATGCCGGCCGCCACCCATTGCTCCCAGCAACTCTCGAGGAAGGCGAGATAGGCGGCATCGTGCACCCGCTCGATCGGCGCCCGACCATGCTCGACAGGCGGGCGGATGTCGGCGAGCCCGACCGCCCGGAGCCGCTCGAGGATGATCTCGGCCCGTCGCGGACACTCGAAGGGCGCGACCAACTCGCCCCCGAACAGCTCGGTCTTGGCATCGCGCAGCGTATGGCGCGGCGAATAGATGGTCAGCATCACTCCCTCCCCGATGAACTGGCATCACCATTGCAGACGACCACGGGCAGGAGCGCAACCGTTCCGTTGCGGCAACCGGCCACCGCCGGCGCCCCGACGGCTCGGGATGTGCTCCACCAATTCGTCCTGCGAGGCCGTCAGATGCCCGTACTCGTCACCGGCGGCGCCGGCTACATCGCCAGCCACATGACACTCGCCCTCCTCGACGCCGGCGAGGAGGTCGTCGTCCTCGACGACCTCTCGACCGGGGTGCGCGCCAACGTGCCCGAGGATCGGGTCCGCCTCGTCGTCGGCGATGTCGGCGACGAGCCGCTCGTGAGCCATATCGTCAAGGAACACGCGATCGACGCCGTGCTCCATTTCGCCGGCTCGGTCGTGGTTCCGGATTCGCTGCGCGACCCGCTCGGCTATTATCGCAACAACACCTGCAACACCCGCTCGCTCGCCGCCGCCGCGATCGCCGCCGGCGTGCGCCACATGGTGTTTTCCTCGACCGCCGCCGTCTACGGCCTGCCGACCGCTCCGGGTCCGGTGAACGAAAGCACGCCGGCCGCCCCGATCTCTCCCTACGGCACATCCAAGCTGATGAGCGAGATGATGCTGCGCGACGCCGCCAGCGCGCATGATTTCTCGTTCATCGCCCTGCGCTACTTCAACGTCGCGGGCGCCGATCCGCTGGGGCGCACCGGCCAGTCGACGCCGAACGCCACGCATCTGCTCAAGGTGGCCTGTGAAGCAGCGCTCGGCCGGCGCCCGGGGCTCCAGGTTTTCGGCACCGACTACCCGACCCGCGATGGCACCGGCGTGCGCGACTACATTCACGTGACGGACCTCGTTTCGGCGCACCTCGCGGCCCTCGACCACCTGCGCGCGGGCGGCGCCAGCGACATCATGAACTGCGGCTACGGTCGCGGCTTCAGCGTGCTCGAAGTGCTCGATGCGGTCCGGCGCGTCGCCGGCCGGGACCTTACGGTGGAATACGGCCCGCGCCGCGCGGGCGATCCGGTCGAACTCGTCGCCGACGCCAGCCGCATCCGCGACCGGCTCGCCTGGCGCTCGCGCCTCGATGACCTCGATACGATCGTCGCCCACGCCCTGGCCTGGGAACAGCGCATCGCCACTGGCACGCGTTCACGCACCCGCCGCCGCGCACCCGCCCGCGCCGAAGCAGCGGCCGCCGTCCCCAGCCTTGCCGCCATCCCCAACGGCTGACCGGCGCCGAAGCGCCCGCACCTCCCGAGCATCGACAACCGCGCCGCCGCACGCAGGTCGGCCATGCCGCTTTCGTTCGTTCGACCGGCTTGCTGAAGACGTCGTCTCTGCCCTAGGGTCTCACCCGGAACGACGGCCGGCCGAGGATGCCGGCCGCACGGAGCGCGGGCCGAGTGCCGACGGAGGAGGAGTGACGCATGCCCCAGATCTCGATGACCGTGAACGGCAAGAAGGTTTCGGGCGAAGCGGGCCCCTCCACGCTGCTGGTCGACTTCCTGCGCGGTGACCTCGGTCTGACCGGCACGCACGTCGGCTGTGACACCTCCCAGTGCGGCGCCTGCGTGGTTCACATGAACGGCGACAGCGTCAAGGCCTGCACCGTCCTCGCCCACCAGGCCGAGGGTGCCGACGTCGTCACCATCGAGGGCCTCGCCCCCGGTGCCGAGTTGCACCCGCTCCAGGCCGCCTTCAACGAGGCGCATGGCCTCCAGTGCGGCTTCTGCACCCCCGGCATGGTGATGTCCGCGGCCGACCTCATCGCCAAGAACCCCAGCCCGACGGAGGCCGAGATCCGCTCCTGGCTGAAGGGCAACATGTGCCGCTGCACCGGCTATCACAACATCGTCAAGGCGGTTCAGATCGCCGCGGCCAACATGGCCGCCGGCGCCAAGACCGCGGCAGAGTGACGGCGACCGAGAGAACGAAGGGAGAGAGACGATGGCATCGAATGGCATCGGCAGCGCCGTCAAGCGCCGCGAGGACTTCCGGTTCCTGAAGGGCATCGGCCGCTACACCGACGACATCAACCTGCCCCGGCAGACCTACCTCCACATCATGCGCTCACCGGTCGCACACGCCACGATCGACTCGATCGACGTATCGGCGGCCCGTGGCGCACCGGGCGTGGTTGCCATCTTCACGCAGGCCGACATCGATGCTTCGGGGCCCGTCGGCGGCAT
This sequence comes from Hyphomicrobiales bacterium, assembly GCA_016125495.1. Taxonomy (NCBI): domain Bacteria; kingdom Pseudomonadati; phylum Pseudomonadota; class Alphaproteobacteria; order Hyphomicrobiales; species Hyphomicrobiales bacterium. The sequence goes on from WGLQ01000027.1 coordinate 52,772, forward strand.
CCCGTGCGGTTGGCTCGTCACCGGCAAGGACGGCAAGCCGATGGTCGAGCCCAAGCACCCGATGCTGGCTTCCGGCAAGGTGCGCCACGTCGGCGACCCGATCGTCGTGATCATCGCCGAGAGCCTCGCCGCCGCCAAGGACGCGGCCGAACTGGTCGAAGTCGCGCTGACCGAACTACCGGCCGTGGTCGACATGCGCACCGCCGCCGCCGGTCCCGGCCGGGTCCACGACGAGGCGCCCGACAACCTCTGCTTCGACTGGGAGCTGGGAGACAAGGCGGCCGTCGAGGCCGCGATCGCGGACGCCGCGCACGTCACCACGCTCGATCTGGTCAACCAGCGCCTCGTTGCCAACGCCATCGAGCCGCGCGCCGCCATCGGCCACTACGACATGGCGAGCGGCGAGTACACGCTCTACACGACCAGCCAGAACCCACACGTCATTCGCCTGTTGATGGGCGCCTTCGTGCTCGGCATCCCGGAGCACAAGCTGCGTGTGGTCGCCCCCGATGTCGGTGGTGGCTTCGGCTCCAAGATCTACCACTACGCCGAGGAAGCGCTCGTCACTTGGGCCTCCAAGCAGATCGGCCGGCCCATCAAGTGGGTCGCCGAGCGTTCCGAGAGCTTCGTTTCGGACGCCCAGGGCCGTGACCACGTGACCCGCGTCCAGCTCGCCCTCGACGCGAACGGCAGGTTCCTGGCTCTGAAGGCCGACACGCTCGCCAACATGGGCGCCTATCTCTCGACCTTCGCACCCTGCATCCCGACCTGGCTGCACGGCACGCTGCTCGCCGGCCAGTATACGACGCCCGCCGTCTACACCAATGTGAAGGCGATCTTCACCAACACCGTGCCGGTCGATGCCTATCGCGGCGCCGGCCGTCCGGAGGCGACGTATCTCATCGAGCGCGTCATCAACAAAGCCGCCCAGGAGATGGGCATCGACCAGGCCGAACTGCGCCGGCGCAATTTCATCCAGCCGAACCAGTTCCCCTACCAGACGCCCGTCGCCCTCGTTTACGACACCGGAAATTACGACGCGAGCCTCGAGCAGGCACTCGCGCTCGCCGACTATGGCGGCTTCGAAGGGCGCCGCGCCGCGGCCCGGGGTCGCGGAAAACTGCGCGGCATCGGTCTCTGCAGCTACATCGAGGCCTGCGGCATCGCGCCGTCGAGCCTCGTTGGCGCCCTCGGCGCCCGCGCCGGCCTCTATGAAGCCGCGACCGTGCGCGTCAACCCGACCGGCAGCGTCGCCGTCATGACCGGCTCGCACAGCCACGGCCAGGGCCACGAGACGACCTTCGCCCAGGTCGTCGCCGACCGCCTCGGGATCGACCTCGCGCAGGTCGACATCGTCCATGGCGACACCGGGAAAATCCCCTTCGGCATGGGCACCTACGGCTCGCGCTCACTCGCCGTCGGCGGCACCGCCATCGTCAACGCAGTCGACAAGATCATCCTCAAGGGCAAGCGCATCGCCGCCCACCTCCTCGAGGCCGACGTCGGCGACATCGTCTTCGAGAACGGCAACTATCAGGTCGCCGGCACCGACCGTAAGAAGAGCTTCGGCGAGGTCGCGCTCGTCGCCTACGTGCCGCACAAGTACCCGATCGAGGAGATCGAACCGGGCCTCGAGGAGACCGCGTTCTACGATCCCAAGAACTTCACGTTCCCAGCCGGCACCTACGTCTGCGAGGTCGAGATCGACCCCAAGACGGGCTTCACCGAGATCGTGCAATTCGTCGCCGCCGACGATTTCGGCAACATCGTCAACCCGATGATCGTCGAGGGCCAGGTTCACGGCGGCCTCGTGCAGGGCATCGGCCAGGCGCTGCTCGAGCACTGCGTCTACGACGAGGCGGGCCAGCTCAAATCCGGCTCCTACATGGACTACTGCATGCCGCGCGCCGACGACGTGCCGTCGTTCAAGGTCGCGACCACCTCGACGCCGTGCACGCACAATCCGCTCGGCGTCAAAGGGTGCGGCGAAGCTGGTGCCATCGGCTCGCCGCCCGCCGTCATCAACGCCATCGTCGATGCGCTGAAGGAGTATGGTGTCGACCACATCGACATGCCCGCGACGCCAGAGAAGGTGTGGCGGGCAATCCAGAATGGCGCGCCTGCGCGCCGGGCCGCCGAGTAGGCGAGCGAGAGAGGGAGCCTCACATGTATTCCTTCAATTACGTCCGCCCCGCCTCGGTCGCTGAGGCCGTCGCCGCGCTCGCCGATCCGGACGCCCGTCCGATCGCCGGCGGCCACACATTGATCCCGACCCTCAAGATGCGTCTCGCCCGGCCCTCGACGCTGGTCGACATCTCGCGCATCCCCGAGCTCAAGGGCATCCACCGCGACGGTGGCGCGATCGGCATCGGCGCGGCGACGACCCACGCCGAGATCGCCCGCCATCCGGAGTTGCGCGCCAAGCTACCGGCGCTCGCGCGTCTCGCCGAAGGCATCGGCGATGCCCAGGTGCGCCACCGCGGCACCATCGGCGGCTCGCTCGCCAACAACGACCCGGCCGCCGATTACCCGGCCGCCATGCTGGCGATCGGCGCCACCATCGTCACGAACCGGCGCAACATCCCGGCCGACCAGTACTTCACCGGACTCTTTTCGACCGCTCTCGAGCAGGGCGAGATGATCACCGGCATCGGCTTCCAGATCCCCGACCGCTCCGGCTACGCCAAGTTCGAGCAACGCGCCTCGCGCTACGCCCTGACGGGGGTCTTCGTTGCCAAGTCGTCCGGCGGTGTGCGCGTTGCGGTGACCGGGGCTGGCGAGAACGGCGTCTTCAGGTCACCGGAACTCGAAGCCGCGCTCGCCGCGAGCTTCACTCCCGCGGCCGCCGCCGGCGTCGCCCTCTCTGCGAACGGCCTCATGAGCGACATGCACGGATCGGCCGACTACCGCGCCGCGCTGATCGTCGCGATGGCCGAACAGGCGGTCGCGAGCGCCAGCTGAGTTTGGTGACGGAGCGGCCGGCGGCGCGTCAGTCGTCGGCCCGGTCCGTCGGGCGCACACCGATCGCTGGAAATGACGCGCCATCGCCGGAGGCATCGTCCTGCGGCAAACTGAGGCCGTCCTCGTCCGCATCCGCCCCAGGCTCGACCGGGATCGCATAGACCCCGGTCAACCAGCGGCCGAGATCGACATCGGCGCAACGCTTCGAGCAGAATGGGCGGAACGCCTGGGTACCCGGCTTCTGGCAGATCGGGCAGCGACCAACACCTGGCCTACGGTCGTTCTCGCCGCCATTCATGGCAGGCGTCCCTGCGACCGCCGCGACCGCTCAGCCAAGATCGCGCTCGCCATGCTTCAACCAATTGAAATAAACGGGGAAACCCTCGCCGACCAGCATGCTGACGATATCCGTGACCGGCAGGCCGACGACATTCGTATAGGAGCCGACGAGCTTTTCCACGAACGCCCCGGCAATGCCCTGGATGGCATAGCCGCCAGCCTTGTCCCGCCACTCCCGCGAAGCGATGTAGCTGTCGATCTCCTGCGGCGTCAGGCGCTTGAAACGCACCCGCGTCTCCACGATCCGCGAGCGCACCTTGTCGTCGGGCGTGATCAGATGGACGGCGGTGTAAACCCGATGCGAGCGGCCCGAAAGGAGCTGGAGTGCGGCAACCGCCTGTTCGACGAACTGCGGCTTCTGGAGCACCCGCCGTCCCACCGCCACCACCGTGTCGGCGGCGAGGACGAAGGCATCGGCCAGTTCCTTGTCGTCCTGGATCTGATCGCGCGCGACCTCGGCCTTGGCAGCCGCCAACCGCTTGACGAGGGAGCGCGGCGCCTCGCCCTTGCGGGCGGACTCGTCGATCGAGGCCGGCCTCAGGGCATCGGGTGCGATCCCGACCTGCGCCAGGAGTTGCATACGCCTCGGAGAAGCGCTGGCGAGCACGAGCTTTGGTCGCAGCTCAGCGCGCCGCCCGGTTTTCGCCGTGCGTGCCCGAAGCTTGCGAAGGCTCTCGGCCTGGCTGGCCGGGCCCGCCCTACTTGAACCGGTAAGTGATGCGGCCTTTGGTGAGATCATAGGGTGTCATTTCAACCAGGACTTTGTCACCGGTTAGGACTCGTATCCGATTCTTCCGCATCCGGCCCGCGGTATGCGCAATGATCTCGTGACCGTTCTCGAGCTTTACCCGGAACGTCGCATTCGGCAGCAATTCCACGACCTCGCCCGGAAACTCGAGCAGCTCTTCTTTCGCCATTGGTCCTCTCAGTCAGGCAGGCGTTTGCGCCGGAGAGTGATGGTGCCGGCGCGGCAAAGTCAAGTCGCGACAACGAGAAAGGGCGGCCCGATCATCCGGGCGGCGCGCCGGGAATGACGAAGCGCCTCTTGATGCGCAGGAACAACCCGTCACGGCACGCCCGGTAGGCATCGAGCAGCTGGCTGCGGCTGCCCTGCGCAACCGTTGGATCGATGGTCGGCCAGTACTCGACATCGACCGCCATCGTGCGGGTCAGCTCCAGGGCCTTGTGGTGAGCTTCGGGCGAAAGTGTGACGACGAGATCGAAGGAGGTGTCGTGGAGTTCGTCGATGGCGCGCGGCACATGACGGCTGAGGTCGATGCCGATTTCCTCCATCACCTCACCGACGAAGCCATCCGCTTCGCCAGCCCGCACCCCGGCCGACATCACGTAGATCCGCCGCCCGGCGAGATGACCGAGGATGGCCGCCGCCATCGGCGAGCGAACGGTATTCATGGTGCACGCGAACAGCACCGCGCCCGGCAGCGAACCGGCCGAACCGCCCACCTCGGCGCCGGGCGCAGCCATCTCACCCCTTCCAGTGCAATGCGCAGATGAGCGTGAAGATGCGCCGCGCAGTATTCTCGTCGAGCAAGATCTTGCTCTCGAGGCGGGTGCGCAGGAGTTGGCTGCCATCGTTGTGCAGCCCGCGCCGCCCCATGTCGATCGCCTCGATCCGGCTCGGTGGCGCGGTCCGGATCGCCTCGAAGTAGCTTTCGCAGATCAGGAAGTAGTCCTTCACGATGCGCCGAAATGGGTTCAGCGAGAGCGCATGCACGATGACGGGAGCGCGCTCCTCGTCGCTCACGTCGAAGACGAGCCGGTCGTCCGACAGGCCGAGCAGGAGCCGATAGGGGCCGCGCTCGATCCCCTGCAGTCGGAAGGCGTTTGCGTCCAACAGATCGAGGATCGCGATCTCGCGCTCGTGCTCGATATCGCGGTTCTGGCGCGCGATCGATGCCGCATCGAGGACGACCTCGATCAGGCGATCGCGCTCATCGAACATTGGCCCGTCGGGCGGCGCGGGAAAGCTGGTCATGTTCGAGCCTTATGGCATTGCCCGGCGGCTGGCCAGTGGACCATTGTGAGGAAGTGTGGAGGCCGCAGCGATCACACCCGCACCGTTCGTCCTCATTGCGAGCCCCCGTCACGTTCCAGCCGATAGAGCACGGAGCGCGCATGGCCCTCGAGCCCTTCGGCCCGTGCCAGGGTGACGGCGGCCGGGCCGAGGACCGCGAGGCTTTTCGCATCGAGCTCGAGCAGCGCCGTTCGCTTCATGAAATCGAGGACACCGAGCCCGGAGGAAAAGCGTGCGCTGCGCGCTGTCGGCAGCACGTGGTTCGTTCCGCCGACGTAGTCTCCGATCACCTCCGGGGTCTCGTGACCGAGGAAGATCGCGCCGGCATTGCGAATGCACGCCGCGAGCGCCTGCGGCCGAGCGAGCGCCAATTCGAGGTGTTCCGGGGCGATCCGATCGGCGAGTGCCGGCGCCTGCTCGAGGCTCTCGAGCACGATGATGGCTCCGTTGTTCCGCCAGCTAGCGCTTGCGATCTCGGCCCGTGGCAGTGTTGCGAGCTGGGCCTCGACCTCCTTGGCGACGCGTTCGGCGAGCGCGCGATCATCCGTCATCAGGATCGATTGGGCGTCTGCGTCGTGCTCGGCCTGCGCAAGGAGATCGGCCGCCAGGATGCGAGCATCTGCCCCGCCGTCGGCGATCACCAGCACCTCGGAGGGGCCGGCGATCATGTCGATGCCGACCTTGCCGAAAACCTGACGCTTTGCCTCGGCGACGTAGGCGTTGCCCGGCCCGACGATTTTGGCGACGGGCGCGATCGTCCGGGTTCCATAGGCGAGCGCGGCGACCGCCTGGGCCCCACCGACACGATAGATCTCATCGACGCCCGCAATTCGCGCGGCCAGCAGAACCAGCGGATTGACCACCCCGTCCGGCGTCGGCACGACCATCGCGAGACGCTCGACGCCGGCGACCTTGGCCGGCACCGCATTCATCAGCACCGAACTCGGATAGCTCGCGGTGCCGCCCGGAACATAGAGGCCGGCGGCTTCGATGGCCGTCCAGCGCTGGCCGAGCTCGACTTCGAGGGCATCGGAGTGGTGGAGATCGACCGGCAGCTGGCGCTCGTGATGGGCGCGGATGCGCTCGTGCGCGACCTCCAGCGCCTCGCGCGTTTGGCGCTCGACCCGCGAGATCGCGCCATCCACTTCGCCGGGTCCGATCGCCAAGCCGTCGCGCGAAAGATCGACCCGATCGAAACGCTCGCTCAGGTCGAACAGCGCCGCATCGCCGCGCCGGCGAACATCCGCGACGATCGCACGAACCGCCTCGGCCACGTCGCTCGAACTCTCGCGCTTGGCGTCCAGCAATTCACCGAAACGCGCTTCGAAATCCGGCATCCCGGCATCGAGGAATCGGACCATGTTTTCCCCTCCGACCGGTTGCGTTCGGTCGCATCACCGCTGGCCTTCGCCGCCGCCCGGGCGTGGTTCGCCGGGCATCTCGGCATCCTCAGCCATTTCATCCGCCACGCCGGCCGCCACCGGCTCGCGCCCCGAGACGATCTCGTGCCGTGGCTTGCTCTTGGTGCGCCAGACCGGCCCGAGGTCCCTGAGTTCGGCCTCGATGCACTCGACGGCGAGACGGATCGAGCCGCCGCCGGCGAACACCAGCGTCACATGCCCGCCCGGCGCGACTCCCGCCTCGAAATGGATCGCCAGCAGGGCCAGCACGAGGTTCGGCTTGTCGAGCGGCATGTTGCGCACCTGCGCGCCGAGGACGCGTTCGATCCTGAGGGCCGAACGCCTCCGCTCGTATCGCTCCCCTTCGCCGTCCGGAACCGTCAGCGCCCGCTGCCAGTCGAACCGGTTGGCGATCGCCGCAAAGCGCTTCTGGCGCGGCCGATAGGCGATGTCCTCGATGCGCAGAACGGCATCCTGCAGGTGCGCGGAGATCACCTGCAGGTCAGCCTCGTCCATGGCTTGCAGTTTCAGACCGGCCATCGCTGTCGTCCGCCGCTGGTTGGCATTATCCCATTGAGCACAAAGCCGCGCCCGTCGACCGCTTCAGATAGCGGCCACGGCGCGGCGATGCAATGGAATGCTGCACCGCAGCGAGCGCGCCGATCTCAGCTGCTCACGCGCTCGATGTCCGCCCCACATCGGCTGAGCTTTTCCTCGAGGCGCTCGAATCCGCGGTCGAGATGATAGACCCGGTTGAGCGTCGTTTGCCCTTCGGCAACGAGCGCGGCGATCACCAGCGACACCGACGCCCTAAGATCGGTCGCCATCACCGGCGCGCCCGTCAGTTGGCGCACCCCGCGAATGGTCGCCACATCTCCGCTCAGCGTGATCTGCGCCCCGAGCCGAACCAGCTCCTGCACGTGCATGAAACGGTTCTCGAAAATCGTCTCGCGGATGGTGCTGGTGCCCTCGGCCTTGAGCATGAGGGCCATGAGCTGCGCCTGGAGATCGGTCGGAAAGCCCGGGAAGGGTTGCGTTTCGACGGTAACCGGGCGCAGCGGCGACGCGCCACGTCGTACACGGATACCATCCGCCGTCTCGCTGATCTCGACCCCGGCCTCGCGCAGCACGTCGATCGCCGACTGCAGAAGCGAGGCCTGCGTGCCCGACAACAGCACATCGCCGCCCGTCGCCGCGACCGCCATGGCGAACGTGCCCGTCTCGATCCGGTCGGGCAGGACGGTGTGCCGTGCGCCTTCGAGGCGATCGACGCCCTCGATCGTGAGCGTCGATGTTCCGATGCCCTCGATCCTGGCCCCCATGCGCGCAAGGCAGGTCGCCACGTCACCGATTTCCGGCTCGCGGGCGGCGTTCTCGATGACCGTTTCACCGCGCGCGAGCACCGCCGCCATGAGCACGTTGTGCGTCGCCCCGACCGAGACCTTGGGAAAGGTGATTCGATTGCCGACGAGCCCCTTGGGCGCCCGTGCGATGACGTAGCCGGCGTCGATGTCGATCTCGGCCCCCAGCGCCTTGAGGCCCATGAGGTGCAAGTCGACCGGACGCGTTCCGATCGCGCAGCCGCCCGGCATCGAGACGCGCGCCTGCCGGCAGCGGGCGATGAGCGGCCCGAGCACCCAGAAGCTCGCCCGCATCCGCGAGACCATCTCGTAGGGCGCGGTGGTATCGACGATGTCGCGGGCCGTGAGATGGAACGTCTCACCGATATGCATGGCCGGTCCCGGTCGCTTGCCATCGACCGAGAGATCCACCCCGTGGTTCCGCAGGATGCGCGCCAGCAAGTTGACGTCCGCGAGGTTGGGAACGTTCTTGAGGGTGAGCGTTTCGGGCGTCAACAGGCTCGCGATCATCAGCGGCAGGGCAGCATTCTTGGCGCCGGAAATGGCGATCTCGCCGTTGAGGGCGTTGCCACCCCTGATCAGGATACGATCCATGGCTGTTCAGATCCGTCCTCATGCGCCCGAAGGCGGTTGATCGATGCCCGACTGGTCCGCTCGATGTCGACCGATGATCCCCGTCGCGGACACCGAACGCCGGAAACTCACGAACGCCCCGCAGGAAGGCCACGAACCGGCGGTCGATCGGCGTAGGCGACCCTCGGTCGGACGCACGCACGAACGTAACGGGCCATCCGCAAGTCTGACCCGGCCGCCCGAACCCATCCAGCTCCGTTACCCGCCGGGCCGCATGACCGGCCACCCTTAACCGACTCGCGTTCCCGAGACGAGCCCGAAGCGGCAGTCGGCCTCGGCGGTGGATCACTCCGGGTTCGCCTGCCCCCCCTCGAGGCTTACGCCCTTGGCTTCGCCATCTCCGCCCGTATCACCCGTGATCGGGCGATCCGAGGGTTCCGTCGAGGCGACTTGCCCAGCAGCGCTGGACCGCGCCCGCGCCTGTGCCTTCCGGCGTTGCAGATTGGAGCGCAATGCGTCCGCCAAACGCCTGTCCCGCACGGCGCGACTTTCACCCATGCACAGCTCCCCCCCGTGTCGCCTCGCCAACGTTACCGACGCCACCCGGGAACGACAAGCGCCGGGGACCGACGCGCTTGCTTCGACGCAACCATTGTGGCACCGTCCGCCCGCCTCGCAGAACCACGATGGGCAGGGCGCCCGGTGGGGCGGCGGTGCACGGGGCCGGTCGTCGTCGACAGGCCAGCGGTCGTCACCGGCTTTCGCCCGGCCGGCCAACCGACCGGATCGGCGCGGGGTCCGGCGGTGAGCGCTGCTGTAGCTCAGTGGTAGAGCACTCCCTTGGTAAGGGAGAGGTCGTGAGTTCAATCCTCACCAGCAGCACCATTGAACCTCCTCGAATCTGGACGCTCGAATCCCGTCACGTCCGGCGCTTGCCGCCGCGCGCGCGGTCGTCGACTTCCGCTCGTTTCAGCTGAATTGCGACGACAGGGCCACTGATCGTGCGCCCGCCACAGCGCAAGGAATCGCCCGTTGCCCGCCCCGGTCGCTTGCCGCCGGGCATGGTCATCACACGCCCAAGAACCTGCATTCTTCTGCATTCTTGCTGAAAGGCCGAAAAATATGCAGAATGCCAGCGCGCCGGGTGCAGCAAGCAGAGCGGAGCGGGAGTAGCGTGCACGATCTCACGGAAGCCATGCGCCTTGCCGTCACCCTGGTGGCGACGGGCGACAGCGATGTGCTGGAAATCGTGCTGCTGTCGTTGCGCGTCAGCCTGACCGCGACCCTCATTGCGTGCCTCATCGGATTTGCGCTCGGTGCGCTCCTTGCCACCACGCGGTTCACGGGACGGGGCGCCCTTCTGGTGCTGGTCAATTCCCTCATGGGCCTGCCGCCTGTCGTCGTCGGCCTCCTCGTCTACCTCCACCTCTCGCGGGCCGGCCCGCTCGGCTTTCTCGGCCTCCTCTATACGCCAACCGCCATGATCATCGCCCAGACGATCCTGATCACCCCGATCGTCGCCGCCCTCTCGCGCCAGGTCCTCGAGGACCTCGAAGGCGAGTATGCCGAGCTGCTGCGCTCCCTTTGCCTCGGCTGGCCGACACGCATGGGCGTCCTGGTGTGGGATGCGCGCTTTTCACTGCTGACGGTCGCGCTCGCCGGCTTCGGCCGCGCCATTGCCGAGGTCGGCGCCGTCATGATCGTCGGTGGCAACATCGACCACCTGACCCGTGTGATGACCACCGCCATCGCGCTCGAAACATCGAAGGGTGATCTCGCCCTGGCTCTCGCCCTCGGGATGGTGCTCTTGGCCATCGCCATCTCGGTCAATGCGCTCGTCATGAGCCTGCGAACGACCGCCGCTCGGCAGGCCAATGCGTGACGGGGTGACGATGCAGGAGCGCGCGCGTTTGGTGGATGACCCGGCGGATCGCCTCGGCGAGCCCTCCTTGCTGCCGATCCGGGTGCGCGGCCTCGCCTTCGAGGCTGGCGGCCGGCGGCTGATCGACGGGCTCGATCTCGAACTCGTGGCTGGCCGCCTCACCGCCATCATGGGACCGAACGGCGCTGGTAAGAGCCTGTTCCTGCGTCTGCTGCATGGGCTCCTGCGGCCGGCCTCCGGCCGCATCGATTGGGGCACCACGACCGAGGATACCGCTCCCGAAGTGAACCGGCCGGCCGTCCCGCTCGGCGTCCGCCGCCGCCAGGCCCTCGTCTTCCAGCAACCCGTGCTGTTGCGCCGCTCCGTGGCCGCGAACATCGATTTCGTCCTCACCCACGGCGGACCCGAGGCGCTTCGGCTTGCCGACGCGTCCGCTCGCCGGGCCCGCCGCGACGAACTCCTCTCTGAAATCGGGCTGCTCGAGCGCGCCGGGCAACCGGCGAGGCTGCTTTCCGGAGGTGAGCAGCAGCGGCTCGCGATGGCCCGCGCGCTCGCCGTTTCGCCGGACTTGCTGCTGCTCGACGAGCCGACCGCCAGCCTCGACCCCCACTCCACCGAAATCATCGAGCGCCTCGTGCGCACCGCCCACCAAGGTGCCACGCGCGTGCTCCTCGTCACCCACGACGCCGCGCAGGCTCGCCGCCTCGCCGACGAGGTCGTTTTCATCCATCGCGGGAGGGTGGCCGAACACTCCCCAGCACACGATTTTTTTTTATCCCCTTCGAGTGCGGCTGGACGCGCGTATCTCGAGGGTCGCATCCTCGTTTGAACGGGAAAGTACAAAGGAGAAGAACGATGCCTCTTGCCAGACGCCTCTTGACCGCGGCATTGCTCGCCGTGGCCCCGATCATCCCGGTTGGGATCACGCCGGTCGCCGCCGAGGACAACTCGATCATCGTCCAGTCGACGACCTCCACCCAGAACTCGGGCCTCTACGAGCACATACTGCCGATCTTCACGCAGCAGTCCGGGATTTCCGTTCGCGTCGTCGCCGTCGGCACCGGTCAGGCGATCAAGAACGCCACCAATTGCGACGGCGACGTCCTCCTCGTCCACGCCAAGGCCGCCGAGGAGAAATTCGTCGCCGATGGCTTCGGTGTGAGCCGTAGTGACGTGATGTACAACGATTTCGTGATCGTCGGTCCGGCAAGCGACCCGGCGGGCATCCGTGGCAGCCGCGACGCCGCCGACGCATTGCGCCGCATCGCCGCATCGGCCTCCCCGTTCGCCTCGCGCGGCGACGATTCCGGGACCCACAAGAAGGAACTCGCACTCTGGAAGGCGGCCGGCATCGACGTGGGCGCGGCTTCGGGCACCTGGTACCGCGAGACCGGCTCCGGCATGGGCGCGACGCTCAACACCGGCATCGGAATGGGAGCCTACATTCTGACCGACCGGGCCTCCTGGAGCAGCTTCGCCAACAAGAGCGATTTCTCCATCGTTGTCGAGGGTGACAAATCCCTCTTCAATCAGTACGGGATCATCCTCGTCAGCCCGGACCGCTGCCCGACCGTCAAGAAGGGTCCGGGCCAGCAGTTCGTGGACTGGATCCTCTCGCCGGCCGGTCAGGAGGCCATCGGCTCCTACAAGATCAATGGCGAGCCGCTTTTCTTCCCGAACGCCAAGCCGGCGAGCTGACCGGCGCCGGAAGTTGGACGGCCCCCTCCTCGGGGGGCCGTCCCGCGACCCGTCAGTCCGCCGCGGCGGGCTTGCGTCCGCAGTATCGGACGACCTGCGCGAGACCGGTATGGCGCAGCCCCTCGTCGAGGCGTACCCGGCCCGCGAGCGCCTCGATGATCTCCGCCCCGGTGAGCGCCCCGATGATCTCGTCGAGGTCGTAGCGCAATTCCTCCGGCCCCGGCCCCATGGCCTCCGCCTCGAGGGTTCTTGCAAAGCCCTCGAGGACGAAAATGCCGCCCGGTGCGAGCGCCTGCCAGCCGAGCCGAAGCGCGGCGACACGGGTTGCAGCCGGCGCCTGCAGATAGAGAAGAAAAACGCTGTCCCATTGCCGCCCCGCCGGCACCGACCAGTCGTCGAGGTCGGCGACGATCCGCTCGAGCGCGACGCCTCGCGCGGCATCGAGCGCGAACGCATTGCGCGTGCCGACCACCGAGAGATCCACCGCCGTCACAGCAAATCCGAGCCCCGCCAGATGGCGTCCGTTGCGCCCGTCCCCGTCGGCGAGTACCAGCGCCGAGCGCGCTCGGAAATCGCTCCGCGCCGTGACCTCGCGGACATATTCGTTTGGTGCATCGCCGAAGAGCCCGTGTGGCGCGCCCGCATAGCGCTCGTCCCAGTTCGCCATGACGCTCCCGCCTCCGCCGGCGCCCGCCTCAGCCGTGCGCCCAGTCCATGTAGAGCTTACGCGCCTTCTGCGCCACGGGCCCTGGCTGCAGGCTACGCTCCTCGATCCGCGTGATCGGGACGATCTTGGAGTGGTTTCCGCTCGAGAAAATCTCGTCCGCCTGCATCAGGTCTTCGACCCGCAAGGTCGTCTCCATCACCTCGTGTCCTGCCGCGCGCAACAGCGCGATCGTTCGCTGGCGCGTGATGCCGTTGAGGAAGCAGCCGTTCGGAACCGGCGTCATCACCACGCCGTCGCGCACGATGAAGACGTTGGATGTCGCCGTCTCGGCCACGTTGCCGGCCATGTCGCGCACGATCGCGTTGTCGAAGCCGCGCCCCTTGGCCTCCATGATGGCCCGCCCGTTGTTCGGATAGAGGCAGCCCGACTTGGCATCCGTCGGCATGCATTCCGGCGTCGGCCGGCGGAACGGCGAAACGGTGACGGAAAACCCCGTCGGCGCGATCATCGGCGCCACGTGCAGGCAGATGAGGAAGCGGGTCGAGTCCGGATCTGCCGGCACCGACATGTAGCCACCGGCCTCCGCCCAGTACATCGGGCGGATGTAGATCGCCTCCTTGCTCTCGAAACGCTCGAGGCCGTCCCGAACGAGGCCGACGATGGCCTCGCCCGTCATCGTCGGCTTGAGCCCGAGCGCCAAGGCCGACCGGTTCAACCGCTCACAGTGCCGTTCGAGGTCGGGCGTGACGCCGTCGAAGGCCCGCGCCCCGTCGAAGACACTCGTGCCGAGCCAGAACGCATGGCTGCGCGCGCCCATGATCCTGACGTCGCCGGCATGCCAATCGCCATCGACGTAGACATGCGTTTCGCTGAGCGGTGCGGCCATGTAGAACTCCCTTTGGACGTGTTGGGGCGATGGTGGGCTCGACCCGCATCTCCGGTCAAGGCCGGGGACGATCGCGGCCGGCCCGCGAGTGGCCGGTCCACCACCCGGTTAATGAGACCTTCACGCCGATGCACCATGGTCGGCTGGCCGTCGGCTGACCCCGGCGGGGCGGGCGCCCGCCATCCCGCGCGCCCCGTCGATCCGTCTCATCGAGGTAGCAAGCATGTCCGATCAGCCCGCCGTTCATCTCACCAACACCGAGGGCTTCGATCAACTCGACCTCGCCATCGCTCTCGAGCTTTGGCGCGACGACGTCGCCGGCGCCACCTGGGCGACGCGCGAGTTGACCAAGATCGCCGTGCATCTCGCACGCGTGCTCTCGCGGACCGGATCGAGCGGCCCGCTGCAGGCCCGAGAAATCGAAGGCGCATGCCAGCTCGAGGCGGACGCGGTCGCCAGTTCGTTCAAGCAGCTGCGTTATTTCGGAGCCATCGAGAGCTTCCTCATGGACAAGGGCGAGGTACGTGCCGTGTTGGCCTTCGGCCATCTCCAGCGCCTGCGCGTTTTCCAGGCCCGCGAGCAGTTGAAGGCGCTCCGCCTCGCTCGCGCCCGGGGTGATGCGATTGTCGCTGCTCCGACCGATCCCGCCGCGAGCGTCCCGAAGGAACCCGCGCGGCCATTGGTCGAGCTGGAAGGCTCCCTGCTCGCGGCAGCCCACGCGGCGCGCTCGCAATCCAACGCGCAGCGCTGAACCGATCGCCCCGGCGTCCGGCGATCGCGCGCCGGGCGCCAAGCCAACCGACCCGATCAGCCGTGCATCATGACGCGGGCGACCTCGACCGCCCGCTCCCATGTGAACCCATCCCGCTGATCTAGGTAGAGCGGGTGGTCGCAGGCCTGCAGCTGAACGAGCGGTCGCAGCCCACCGGACCGCCAGAGCACATTACTCGCCAGACTCTCGAGATCGCCGCCCGCGTTGCTTCGGTTGTATGGCCGCCAGTTCACCGTCAGCCATCCGAAGCTGCCCTCTCCCGCCCGCTCGTCGTCCGACATCCCCAGATAGCGCACGAAGTTTTCGGGCGATTGGCTGACCCAGACGCCCAGCGTGAAGGGCTCACGCACGCCCTCGATGGCGATTTCGAGCACGGCGCGCAGGCAGTGGATGATCTGTCCACCGGGCTCCTGCGCAGCGGGTCGAATGATGCAGGTCTCCCCGGTCAGGGTGACACGCTCAGCCCATTCCTCGCGCGGCACGGCGAGGCAATAGGGTGGTTCGGCGAGACTGAACGAGGGCGAGCCACGATGCATGCGCTTGCACTCCGGACAGCGGAATGCGAACGAGCCGGCCTCGTCGGAAAATCCGAAAAGTCGTCCTGATCTGGGTTCCAACGGGCATCCCCCGCGACCGTCGCCGCAATACCGCGCTGCCCGGCTCGCCCCGAATTCAGTCCCGGAAGATGACAGCCACCGCCTTGTAGCCCGTCTTGGTCAGGACCGCGGAAGCCGCGGTCGCATCGCTCAGTGCGGCTGGTTCGATCCGGGCCTCGGGTGTCGCCACCGCCATCGCCGAAATCTGCCCGCCTGCCATGTCGGCGGGAATCAGCGTGCCGTCGCGCGTGTAGCCATAGCGGTTGCCGCCACGCTCGGACCGCCAGAAGCGCGGCACCTCGCCCCAGCGCTCGTCCTCGCTCAGGACCTTGTCGCGACCCTGCAAACGGTCGAGCACCGCCAGGGCATTGGCCTGCGTCATGCGAATACAGCCGTGGCTGTCGAT
Source organism: Hyphomicrobiales bacterium (assembly GCA_016125495.1). NCBI lineage: Bacteria > Pseudomonadati > Pseudomonadota > Alphaproteobacteria > Hyphomicrobiales > Hyphomicrobiales bacterium. Next base: position 68,348 of record WGLQ01000027.1, read on the forward strand.
GGCCCCGAGCCGACCATAGCGCCCGTGTGTGGTGCCGTGGAAGGCGACGCCGGAGCGCCGGCCGCCGCTGTAGTGCAGGTCGATGTAGACCACGTTGATCATTCCCGGAGCCGTATAGCCGCGCCCGAGCCGATATTTCCGCTCGTCGATACCGAAGACTCCCGTCGGCGTCGGGCCGGAGAAAGGATCGCCCGCATACTTGCGTCCGGTCGAAACCAGCCAGCTGTAAGGCGGCTCGAAGCCGGCCGGCAATCCCTTGCGCTGCCAGTATTTCTTGTCCCAGAGACCGACTCGCCAGGGGCCGCCCGCGCCATCGCGCTGCAGAACCCACATCCGCTGGGCCTGCTCGCCGCGCCCCTCGGCGTTCACATAGAACGCCAGCGTGAAACGGGCATCGAGCTCGCTTGGCGCCTTGAAGCCGGGCCGCCCCTTGAGGCTCTCCAGATAAGTGAGGGCGGGCGCACCGAACTCCCTGAGCATTTGCGCGCGCTTCTCAGCCGCCTGTGGCGAGATGCGCGGCAACGGCACACTTGCCTCCGCGACCGGTGACGTGGCGCTCGCGGCCAATGGTGCGCCAGCGGCCAGAACGAGGCTCGCAAGGAGGACGCGGATCAGCATGGTGGCTCCGGAGTGATCGTGGCGCCCCCTCGGGGCGACAACGGTGGGATCGAACGGCGACGATCATTCCGTATTCGGGTAATCATTCTATTGATTTCGATGATCATCCCCTGGAGAAGCAATCGTCCTGTTGTGTTTTCGCGACGCTCGGGCTCCGATGACGATCCAGCCTGCGGCCGCTGGCACACCGCTGGTGGAGTGGTCCGAGTCCCGTCGACGACCGTCGCATCGCCGCGTTCCGCATTCTTCAGGGAGCCCATCCGTGTCCAGGATCGTCTACTTGAATGGCACCTTCGTCGATGAGGCCGAGGCCTGCCTTCCGATTTTCGACCGTGGTTTGCTCTTTGCCGATGCCGTCTACGAGGGGCTGGGTGTCCTCGACGGCCACATCGTCGATTTCGAGCACCACATGCGCCGTCTGCGCCGCTCGCTCGGCGAACTCGAGATGCGAGAGCCGATGGGTGAGGACGCGTTCTTCGAGGTTCTTTCGGAGCTGATCGCACGAAACGGTCTGGAGGAGGGGTTCCTGTATCTGCACGTGACGCGTGGCACGGCGGAACGCAACTACGTCGTCCCGCAGGGCCTATCGCCGAACGTCTTCGCCTTCACGCAGCCGCCCGGCCACCAGCGCGCCGACGACCTGCCGCGCCCGATCCGCCTGCGCTCGGCGCCGGACCTGCGTTGGGCACGTCGCGACATCAAGACGTCGAATCTGCTCGGCCAGGTGATCGCCAAGACCGCTGCCCACCGCGCCGGCGCCGACGAGGCGCTCTTGATCGACCCCGAAGGCTACGTCACGGAGGCAGGTGCGAGCAGTTTCTTCATCGTGACGGGGGGCGCCATCGTGGCGAGACCGGTGACCAACGAGATCCTGCACGGCATCACCCGCCAGACGATGCTGGCCACAGCCCGCGCCCGCGATCTCGCCATCGAGGAGCGCCGCTATCGGCTCGACGAGGTTTTCGCCGCCGAGGAGGCCTTCGTCACGGGCGCCTCCTCCTATGTCGAGCCGGTCGGCGAGGTTGACGGCCGCCCCATCGGCGATGGGGGTTGCGGACCGGTGACCCTCGAGCTGCGGCGCGAATATCTGGTCCGTGTGAGGGCCGGTTTCCGCCCGCGGCCGGCACGCTGATCCACACGACCATGAGCGACCATGGGCCGGATCGCTCGATGCCCGAGCGCCCGTTGCCCACCACGGAACACCAGGAGGAGCCGATGCCCGCCGACCAAGCCTCGACGATAGCCTGCGAAGCTGCTGTCACACACATCGGGTCCGCCGCCGCCGACCTCGAGCGCACGATGGCGGGCCTCGGCGCCTGGCTCGAGATCGATCTCGATGCCATCGCTGGCAATCTCGCGGCGATCCGCGCCCGCACCGGCAGCGAGATCATGCCGGTCATCAAGAATAATGCCTATGGCCATGGCCTTCGCCCGATCGCCACCGCCCTGGCCGGCGAGGGCGTGCGTTGGATGATGGTGGCCAAGCTGAGCGAGGCTCTGGCGATCCAGCGATGGGACCTCGGCATCGACGTCGTCGCCATGGACGCGCTCTATACCGACGCCGCGATCGAGGAGGTCGTGCGCCTCGGCGTGACACCGGTCGTCTACACGCGGGAACTCGCCGAGCGGATCGCCGACGTTGCGCGCGGCCTTGGCCGCAAGGCCGGCATTTTCGTCAAGGTCGACACCGGATTGCGCAGGGTCGGCGTCGCCCACGACCGGGCCCTCGGGCTGTTCCAGGCCATCGACCGCCTGCCGGAGATCGAGGTTCGTGGCACCTTCTCGACGTTCATGCAGCAGGAGGAGCAGGATCGTGTGATCTTCGAGCGCTTTTCCGGCCTGCTCGACGACCTCGCGCGCGCGGGGATCGATCCAGGGCTACGCAGCCTTTCGAGCACGCACGGCATCCTGCACTACCCGCACGCCCATCTCGACCTGGTGCGCCCGGCGATGTGCCTGTTCGGGGTGCTGCCCTTTCCCGGCGACCGCGACGTCGGTCTCACGCTGACCCAGGCGCTCGAATTGAAGGCCCGCGTCGAGTTTCTCAAGCCCGTACCGGCTGGCGCCTCGGTCACCTATTTCGGCAAATTCATCGCCCCCCGCGACATGACCCTGGCGACCTTGCACGTCGGCTTCTTCGATGCGTTGCCGCGCGAGTTGGCGAACAAGGGTGTCGTGCTGGCCGGTGATCGCGTCTGCCCGAGCGTCGGCTCGGTCTCCCTCAACCACTACCTGTTCGATGCCACCGATTCCGGCCTCTCACCGGGCGACATCGTGACCGTCATCGCCCGGCAGGGTGTGAACGACCTGGTTGCGACGGCCTCGGCCGCCGGCTGGATGGTCTACAGTCTCGTCAATCACCTCAGCCCATACCTGCCACGTGTCTATTTGCGCTCTGGTGCCCCCGTCGAAATGCTGACGACCGGCCTCTAGCCTCGTTGTGACCGAGAAGTCCGCATCTCCACCTCGCCGAAATGGATCAAGCGGCATTCTCGGTCGTCGCCCGAGGAAACGTCCCCGCCCGACAATCGGGCGAGGGCGTCCGCTGCGTCTATTGCGGCTCACCCCGCGCCGGGCGTCTTGCTCCGCCACGGGTCCCCGCCATTCGTCTGCTCTCGTGCAAGCGGCCGCACTTGGCCGGCCGAGCGCGCGTTCAGATGGAATGAAAGCGCTGCCAGGTCACCGTGACCTGGGTGCCGACACCGACGCGGCGGTAGAGATCGGCCACGTCCTGGTTGTGCATCCGCACGCACCCTTTCGAGACCGCCTGACCGATCGTCCACGGGGCATCGGTTCCGTGGATGCGATAGAGCGTCGAGCCGAGATAGAGGGCGTGATAGCCGAGCGGATTGCGCGGATCACCACCGGCGACGACGGCCGGCAACCGCGGGTTCTCGCGGCGCATTTCCGGCGTCGGCGTCCAGGTCGGGTTTTCCTGCTTGCGCGTGATCGCCATCTTACCGGCCCAGCGGCTCTGCTCGCGCGGCACGGCGATCGGATAGGAAATGGCGCGCCCTTTCGCCTGGATGTAGTAGAGCCGGCGATCGGCGAAGCTCACGATGATCTGGCCCGGCGCGTATTGCGAGGGAAAGGCAACCAGCGAACGCGTCCCGAAGGCGCCGGCAGAGGGTCGGCTGGGTGCCGAGCCGAAGAGACCACCGCCGCTGCCGTTGCTGAATCCGAAGGCACTGGCGAACCAGTTTTGCGCCGATGCGGTGTCGGCCGATAGACCACTGGAGAATGCGGCAAGGCCGAGCGCAAGCGCGAACCTGCCAAACGTACGCGAACCGAACATACTGAACTCCACGCCTTTTACTGTGAGGGTTGCCCTCGTGAGATCGGCCTCCACTATTTCGGGTTTACCTTAACAATTCCTCTATCCGTGGCGCGCACCGGACCATCTGCGCTAGGCTCGGTTGCCGTTCGCCCTTCCGTCGCACCCTCGAATCGTCCCGCGCCCCCTGGTGACCATCGACCTTTTCGACCGACCCGCGGATGAGGCGATCCCTTGGTCGTCCGGCAAGCCGCGAACCACCTCGAGAATGGCGTTTTACTCCTGCCTGACATCCTGCCCGGAGCGATTGCACCGCCATGATGTTGCGCTTACGTTCCGAACCCTGAACTTGGCCGATCGATCGTGTCAAGCAAAAAAGTTCTTTTTTTGTTCGATTTTTGATCTTGCTGATCGCGCGCTTATTGTGTAGAACAAATAAAGAACAGATCGCGAGCCATTTGTCGAGAGCGTTCCCGTGAACCGGCAGTCATCTCCTCACCCCCCTCGTGGCGATGATGCCGCGGGCGCGCTTCGAGCGGCGGCTTCCCATGCCCCCCACCCCCGGGCGGCCGCGCTCTTGGGCAAGGTGCCTGGCACCACGCGCTCACCGCGCTGTTCCGTTGCGTATGGTCCGGCGCGTCCGTCATCGGCAGATGGCGGTGCCGTATCGTGTTCTGGCGGAACGCCCGCGTTGCCGGACCGGTCCGATTTACCGGATCGGCATGGGCGCCGCCTTTTTTCTCTCTCCATGCCGGTGTCTTCCCCCGTGGCTCCCGGCGCATCCGTTCCTGTCCGCCATCGGCCTTTCCTGGCAGCCCCCTCGACCTCCACCACCTCGCCGCCGGCCGAGGCACGATCAGAGCTCATCGCCAGCCTTCGTCGCGAACTCGCCTCGATCTGCCATGAGCACCTCTTCGAGCGGTCCGGTGGGCCGCGTGGTGATGCCCGTCTCGCCATCGAGCACACGGACTGCTCCTTCACTTCGCTTCTCAGCCGGCTCCCGCCCGGTCTTCACGAGATCCGTGCGCCATCCGAAGCGGACCTCGCGGTTGCCCTCGGCTTTGCGCTCGCCCTCCATGCCGCTCGCCGCGACCGTGCCGTGAATTCCTCGCATCCGTCCGCCGGACAGGGTGGTGCTCGGCTTTTGTGGTGCGTGACGTCCCGCAACGAAAGCGAGCATGGTCTGTTGCAGACCTGTGGCCTGGCCCCCTTCGGCATCGCCCCGCAGGACGTGATTTCCGTGGTTCCATCCCGCCGCAAGGACGTTCTCTGGGCTCTCGATCAGGCCGCCGTGGCGGGTTGTTTCCCCACCTTGATCGGGCTTCCCGGCGCCATGAGTTTGCCTCAGGCACGCCGCCTCCTCCTGGCGGCCCGGCAGACTGGCGTCTTCTGCCTCGTTCTTTCGGCCGCGCATCGGGCGGGGTTGAGCGTGACGTCGAGCCGCTGGTTGATCGCCCCTTCCGCGAGCGCCCCCGCCCCCTTCGACGGTCGCGCTCCCGGCTTCATGCGCTGGCGCGTCACGCTCGAGCGTGGACTTGCTGATTTTTCTCAACCGTCGTGGGTCGTGGAGTGGTCCGATGTCGCGCATCGTTTCTCTTTGGCTTCCCCATTGGCGGATGCAGCGTCGCCGAGCGAGGAACCCGGCCGCGATGCCTCGCCACGAGCCCTTCGTTCTGGTTGAGGAGATTGCCGGCGTCACGGTCGTCGATGCCGTCAACCGCCGCGCCTTGGCGGCGGGCGTGCGCCCAGGCATGCGGCTCGTCGATGCGCGTGCCTTTCTGGTGAACCTGCGCTCGGCTGCCGTGACACGCGAGATCGACGATGCCGATCTGCGACGGCTCGCCCACTGGTGTGGCCGCTACGGTGCGCGTGTCGGCATCGACGGGCCGGCCGACATTTGGGTCGACGTCAGCGGAACCGCCCATCTCTTTGGCGGCGAACGTCATCTCCTGACCGACCTCGTCACGCGTCTTGCAAGATCGGGCCTCGGCGTGCGCACGGGGCTGGCCGACACCTATGGCGCGGCCCATGCGCTCGCCCGTCATGCTCCAAGTCTGCGATCGTGGTCCGCTTCCCGGCCCCCAGCACGCAGGCCCGCGTCTCACGCCGGCGGACCCACTGGCCACCATCCGCACGAGGATGAACCGCCGCCACTGGATCTCCCTCACCCCGGCATCGCCATCGCCACTGCCGGCCGGACGCGCGAAGCCGTGGCCGATCTTCCCGTCGCCGCCCTGCGTCTCACCGACGAAACACGTCAACTCCTCTCACGCCTCGGCCTGCGCCGGATCGCCCAGCTCTGTGCCATCGAACGCCAGGCCCTGCGCCGCCGTTTTCCTTCCCGTCAAGTCGGCGAGGCGGTCGTTCATAGGCTCTCCCAGATCGTGGGCGACGCGACGGAGCGCCCGCGCCCTCTCCTTTCCGAGCCGCGCCATGGCGTGCGCCGTGTCTTTGCCGAGCCTCTCGTCTCCCATGAAGGCATCGTCACCTGCCTCGAGCTGATGAGCCGCGATCTGGCCGATCTCCTCGAGCGCTCGGGCAATGGCGCCCTCGAACTCGTCGTCACCTTCTTTCGCAGCGACCAGACGGCTGAGGATGTCCGTGTCGGTTTTGCCGCCCCCTCCTGCGACGCCGGCCATTTCCTCTCTCTCCTGCGCGAAAGGATCACCGGTCTCGATGCCGGATACGGCATCGATGCGATCCGTTGCCTCGCCACGACGACCGACCGTCTCACCCCGCGCACGACCGAACTCGGCGCCGCAACCGCGTGTTCCTCTTCCAAGGATGTCTCCGCGCTGCTCGACCGGATCGCCAACCGGATCGGCCGGCAGGCCGTGCTCCGGCACGAGTTGCGCGACACCCACATACCCGAGAAGGCAGAGCATCGAATGGCGGTTCTCACCTCGAATCATCATTTCTCTTCTCCAGGAGGGTCACCCCGCAGGTCGCCGGCCCGCCTCTCCCCCCTTTCCGAAGCGTCATCGTCGCCCGTCCGATCGAACGTGTCCCGTCCCATTCTCCTGCTCCCCCGCCCGGAGCCGATCGAGGTCATCGCTGCCGTGCCCGACGGCCCTCCCCAGCACTTTCGCTGGCGCCGCCTCGCCCATCGCATCCGACGCGTGGAGGGACCGGAACGAATCGCGCCGGAGTGGTGGAACCGCAACGAAAAGGAAAGTTCGCGCACGAGAGACTATTATGTGATCGAGGACGATCGGGGCCGCCGCTACTGGGTCTTCCGCAACGGTCTCTACGAAGGCGAACCCGACGGGCCGGTGACGTTCGCTCCGTCGCCACCGTTACCCTGCGACACGCGCCCAGGCTCCGGACCACCGGCAGCTGATGCCGCATCCAGCCGGGCTCGGGCGGACGACGCCGCTCCGGCCTGGTTCATCCACGGGTTCTTCGCCTGATTGACCAGCCACCGACTTCCCCCACCTGCGGCCACCCCGCTGGTGTCGGAAAACGTTCCGATCGGGAGTGCCGACATGCGCCAGATGCAGCGAGACTATGCCGAACTCCAAGTCGCCACGAATTTTTCCTTTCTGCGCGGCGCCTCGCACCCAGAGGAACTCGTTGCGACCGCGCACGCGCTCGGCCTCGCGGCCCTCGCCATCACCGACCGCAACACGTTGGCGGGCGTCGTGCGGGCCCACGCCGCAGCCAGATCCATCGGACTGCGTCTGATCATCGGCTGCCGGCTGACATTTCTCGACGGACCGGACATTCTCTGTCTGCCGCGCGACCGCCCCGCCTATGCCCGCCTCTCGCAACTCCTCACGCTCGGCAACCTGCGTGCACCCAAGGGAGAGTGTCACCTCCGTCTCGCCGACCTCGAGCAGCACGCACAGGGCCAGGTTCTGATCGTCGTGCCGCCACGCTCCTGGCACCCCCGGCCCCGCGACGACGATCCGCTCCGCGCCCTTGCCGGCAACTCCCTGGCGCCGCCATCTTGCCCTGATCCGCGTCCCGGCGACTTCGAAGCCGATCTCCTGCGCGTGCGGGAGATCGCGCGGGGCGCGAGGCGCGCTCCTGTCTATCTGGCACTGACCCACTACCTCGAGGGCAACGATGCGGGACGCCTGGCGGCGCTCACCGCTCTCGCCGCCCGTCACGGTATTCGTCCCGTTGCGACCGGCGACGTGCTCTATCATTCGGCCCACCGCCGGCCCGTGCAGGATGTGCTCACCTGCATCCGTGAAAAGCTGCTTCTCTCCGATGCCGGCCGGCGTCTCGCCGCCAATTGCGAGCGCCACTTGCGCTCCCCCGCGTCCATGTCACGTCTCATGCGCGGATTCGAGCTGGCCCTGGAATCGACGATCGAGATTGCCGGGGAGTGCCGCTTCTCCCTCGACGAACTGATCTACGAATACCCCGACGAGCCGGTACCCGAAGGACGCTCGCCCGACGACCATCTTTCCGAACTGGTGCGCGAAGGGCTCCTCTGGCGCTACCCCTCCGGCCCTCCCGCGAAGGTCAAGGAAAATGTCGCGCGCGAACTCGCCCTCATCCGCCAGTTGAGCTACGCGCCATATTTCCTCACCGTCCACGACATCGTCGTTTTCGCGCGCAGCCGAGGCATCCTCTGCCAGGGACGCGGCTCGGCCGCCAACTCGGCCGTCTGCTACTGTCTCGGCATCACCAGCGTCGATCCGGCGGAGATCGATGTCCTCTTCGAGCGTTTCATCTCCCCCGAACGGCGAGAGCCGCCCGACATCGACGTCGACTTCGAGCACGAGCGGCGCGAGGAGGTCATCCAGTACATCTATGCGCGCTATGGGCGCGACCGCGCCGGCCTCGCCGCCACGGTCATCCGTTATCGCGCTCGCTCGGCGGTGCGCGAGGTCGGCAAGGTCCTCGGGCTCGGCAACGACACGCTCGGCGCGCTGGCGGGCATGGTCTGGGGCTCGCACGGATCGGGAGTCTTGCCGCGTGAGCACATCGTCGAGGCCGGCCTCGAGCCCGACGACCCCCTCATCATGCTCGCGATCGAACTCACCCGGGAGATCATCGGCTTTCCGCGCCACCTCTCCCAGCACGTCGGCGGTTTCGTCCTGACGCGCGGCCCCCTCTCGAGTGTCGTGCCGATCTCCAATGCCGCCATGCCCGAGCGCACCTTCATCGAATGGGACAAGGACGACCTGGACGAGCTCGGGCTGCTCAAGATCGATGTTCTCTCGCTCGGCATGCTCTCGTGCATCAAGCGGTGTTTCGACCTCCTCGTCGACCACGGCGGGCGGGAGCTGACGCTCGCCAGCGTCCCGCGCGAGGATCCGGTCGTCTACGACATGCTTTGCCGGGCCGATTCGATCGGTGTCTTCCAGGTCGAGAGCCGCGCGCAGATGAATATGCTTCCCCGTCTCAAGCCGCGCTGCTTCTACGATCTCGTGATCGAGGTGGCGATCGTGCGCCCGGGGCCGATCCAGGGAGACATGGTGCACCCCTACCTGCGTCGCCGCGACGGCCTCGAACCGGAGCATTATCCCTCGCCATCCCCCGAGCATGGCCCCCCCGACGAACTCCGCCGCATCCTGGGCAAGACCCGCGGCGTCCCCCTCTTTCAGGAACAGGCCATGCGCATCGCCATGGTCGCCGCCCGCTTCTCGGCCGAGGAAGTCAACTCCCTGCGCAAGGCCATGGCCACGTTCCGGCGCGTCGGCACCATCGGCCAGCTCGAGGAAAAAATGGTGACCGCCATGATCGCGCGGGGCTACGAAGCCGATTTCGCCAGACGGTGCTTCAGCCAGATCAAGGGGTTCGGTGAATACGGCTTTCCCGAGAGCCATGCCGCCAGCTTCGCCCATCTCGTCTACGTCTCGTCCTGGCTGAAGTGCCATCATCCGGCCGCCTTCGCCTGCGCGCTCCTCAACTCCCAACCGATGGGTTTTTATGCTCCGGCCCAGATCGTGCGCGACGCCCGCGAGCACGGCGTCGTGGTTCGTCCGGTCGATGTCAACCTCAGCGACTGGGATTCGACCCTCGAACCCGACGGCAAGGGAGGCTGGGCGCTGCGGCTCGGGATGCGCGAGGTGGACGGTCTCGACACCGGCGAGGCCGTGCGCATCCTCGAGGCGCGATGCTCGACGCATAAAGGTGGGCCCGGCGCCCCCCCCGCCTCGCGTGGCTCGGATGTTCCTCCCGCCATCCCCGGCCCATACGACAACGGGGCTGGACCGTTCGCCTCCGATCCGCCGCCGCGGTTGCGCGGCCGCGTCCTGCCGCCGCGCCAAGGGGTGGGTCGGGGGCCGGCCCCCCGTCACCCCTTTCGCGATGTCGCCGGGATCCGCGAGCGCGCCGGCACAACCATTCCCACCCTCGAGCGTCTCGCCGCGGCCGACGCCATGCGCTCCCTCGGCCTCGACCGCCGCCAGGCCCTCTGGGAGGTGCGCGCCCTCGCCCGCGCTCCCGCGATGCCGCTCTTTTCCTGGGCCGAGGCCCGCGAGCATGGACCCGAGAACCCGACAGTCCTACCGGAGATGACCCTCGGCGAGCATGTCGTCAGCGACTATCAGACGCTTCGCCTGTCGCTGAAGGCCCATCCCATGGCGTTCCTGCGCGCCGATCTGACGCGCGAGGGATGCCTCGACTGTGACGGTCTGCGCGGTTTGCGCGACGGCGCGCCCGTCTCGGTGGCCGGCATCGTGCTCGTTCGCCAGCGCCCGGGCTCTGCCAAGGGCGTCGTCTTCATGACCATCGAGGATGAAACCGGCGTCGCCAACGCGATCGTCTGGCCGGCGACGCTCGAGCGCTTTCGCCGCGTCGTCATGGGCGCGAGACTGGTGCACATACGCGGCCGCATTCAACGCCACGAGAGCATCATCCACGTCGTCGCCGGCCACCTCGAGGACCGCACGGACTGGCTCCAGCGTCTCACCGAGGAAGCGGCCAGCCTCAGCCCACCCGTCGCCCGCGCCGACGAGGTTCGCCGCCCGGGTCCCGAGCCATCGGGCTGGACACCCGGCCGCCATCCGCGCCAAGAACGTGTCATACCGAAATCGAGGGATTTCCATTGACGAGGCATGGCATCGACAACGTGAAACCATCCGGTGGGGACATACAAAGCGCGGCCGCGAGCACCCGCCCGCCGTCGACACATGCCACACCTCGCCGCGCGCAAAGGTCCGGTCGCGCCAGCCTTGCCCTGCTCCTCGCCCTGCTCCTTGCCGTCCTCGTTGCCGTCGTCCTCGCACCCATCGGCGCGACAGCCGAGCAGCCGGTCCGGGCACCGGAACAACCGTCAACCCAGACGGCCCCGGCGCCGGCCGCCGCCGACGCCGCCCGCGCGAACCCCGAGGCCGCCGGCATTCGCGGCGCCGTCAACCACGTCAGGGCCGCCCGCCGCGCCGTCGTCACCGCCAATCCAATCGCAACCGAAGCCGCCCTCGCCATTCTCGATGCCGGCGGCAACGCCATCGACGCCACCGTCACCGCCCTCCTGGTCCTGAACAGCACCGAACCGCAGTCCTCCGGTCTCGGCGGTGGCGGGTTCCTCCTCCACTGGGACGCCGCCGCCCGCCGCCTCACCACCTACGACGGCCGTGAAACAGCACCCGCCGCCACCCGGCCGGACCGCTTCCTCACGCCCGCCGGCGCACCGCTCGATTTCTACGAGGCGGCCACCAGCGCGCGCGGCATCGGCGTACCCGGTGCCCTGGCGCTCATGCACGCGGCCCACGCCAGCCATGGCCGCCTCGCCTGGCCCCTCGTCGTCGCGCCCGCCATAGAGGTCGCGGCCAAGGGCTTTGCGGTCTCCCCCCGCCTCCATCGGCTCCTGGCCGAGCGCGGTCCCCAATCCTTCGATGCGGCCGCCCGCGACCGCTATTTCGACGCCACCGGCGAACCCCTCGCCATCGGGACCCGGCTGACCAACGCCGACCTCGCCGCCACCCTCGCCGACGTCCAGCGGGCCGGCCCCGACGCGCTGCACAAGGGCCCGCTCGCCGAAGCGGTCGTCGAAGCGGTCGCAGCCGCGCCCCTCTCCCTGGCCGACATGACGCTCGCCGATCTCGCCGGCTACCGGGCAATCGAACGGCCGGCGGTCTGCGGTGGCTATCGCGGCTGGAAGGTCTGCGGCATGGGCCCGCCATCGTCGGGCGGCGTCGCGGTGCTGCAAATCCTCGCCATGCTCGAGCGCTTCGATCTGGCGGGTCCCGGCTCGCCCGCCAGCCTCCACCTCATCGCCGAGGCGAGCAATCTCGCCTTCGCCGATCGTGCCCACTACCTCGCCGACCCGGACGCCGTGCCGGTGCCGGTCGCCGGGCTGCTCGACCCCGCCTATCTGGCGACGCGCAGTGCGGCGATCGAAGCGGCCCGCGCCGCGGGCCCGCGCGAGCCCGGCGCACCACCCGCCCAGGCCATCATCCCGCAGGGCAGCGACGCCGCGCTCGGGCGCCCCGGAACCACGCACGTCAGCATCGTCGATGAGGCTGGCAATGCGGTCTCGGCCACGATGAGCATCGAGATGGCGTTCGGCTCCGGCCGCTCGGCTGGCGGCTTCCTGCTCAACAACCAACTGACCGACTTTTCCTTCCGACCCGTCGATGCCGAGGGCCAGGCCCTCGCCAATTCCCCCGGACCGGGCAAGCGGCCGCGCAGCTCCATGGCGCCGACCATGATATTCGCTCCCGACGGCTCGCTCTGGGCCGTCCTCGGCTCGCCCGGCGGCAGCCGCATCATCGCCTACGTCGTCAAGGCCATCGTCGGGCTGCTGGACTGGAAGCTCGCGGCCGACGCGGTGGCCGGCCTCGACAACTTCGCCGCCCGTAATGGCCCCTTCGAGATCGAGCCGACCCATCGGGCCCCCGGCCGTGCCCTGAACATGGCACTGAAGGGACACGCGGTCCGCCTTGCCCCGATGACGAGCGGGCTCGCCATCATCGTGCGCCGGCCGGATGGCTGGGAGGCGGCCGCCGACCCCCGCCGCGAAGGCACCGCCGCACAGTAGACGGGCGACTGTCGGCAACTGTCGGCGCCCGCCGCACCACCCGCGCCGGCCACGGACATCGGTCGGCCGGCGCACGACCCCTGGCGCGAGGCCGGCAGTTGCGGCAAATGTCGGGGCAAGTCGTGGCTCGACCGGTCGCCGCACGGCCCGGACCACGCGCCCGACCGGCCCCGTCCGGTCCCTGGGAGATGATCGTGCCGACGAAGCCGCCCGCCCCACCCCGCCGTGCCGACCGCCCCGGCAACGGCCTGCGCATCGTGGTGCGCGGAGCCGGCATCGTCGGCCTCTGGCAGGCCCTGACCCTTCGCCGTGCCGGCCACGACGTCACCCTCCTCGAGCGTTCCCCGGCCTCGGCCCCCTTTGCAGCGAGCGCCAGTTGGTACGCCGGTGGTATGCTCGCCCCCTTTTGCGAGGCGGAGGCGGCGAGCGCGCGAGTCCACGACCTCGGCCTTGCCTCGCTTCCACTCTGGCGCGCCGAATACCCTGCCCTCGTCACCGCCGGCAGCCTGGTGCTCACCGCCGCCCGTGACCGCGCCGAACTCGACCGCTACGCCCGCATGACAACGGGCCACCGCCTCCTCGATGCCGACGGCCTCGCCGCCCTCGAGCCCGCTCTCGCTGGCCGCTTTTCCCGTGCCCTCCACTATCCCGAAGAGGCCCACATGTGCTCGCGCGAGGCACTCGCGCACCTCCTCGCGCGGGTTCGGGCCGAGGGTGTCGAGACCTGCTTCGGCGTTCGCGAAGACGCCGCCCTCCCGCCGGCCGACGTCGTCGTCGACTGCCGCGGCATCGCGGCTGCCGGCGAATTGCCGCGGCTGCGCGGTGTGCGCGGCGAAATGATCGTCGTCGACGCCCCGGACGTTCAGCTGTCCCGCCCGATCCGCCTTCTCCACCCGCGCTTTCCGCTCTACGTCGTACCATGGGGTGGCCCGCGCTACATGATCGGCGCGACGGTGATCGAAAGTGCGGGCGCCGGTCCGGTCACCGTGCGTTCCGCCCTCGAATTGCTCGGGGCGGCCTACGCGCTGCACCCGGCTTTCGCCGAGGCCGAGATCCTCGAACTGGGCGCCGGCGAGCGCCCGGCCTTTCCCGACAACGTACCGGCCATTGCGCAGCGGGACGGGCGCATCTATGTGAACGGCATGTTCCGCCACGGGTTTCTGAGCGCCCCGGCGCTCGCGGTCGAGGTCGCGGCGATGCTCGCGGCAAAGCGCGGTTCCTAGCCCGGCGGGCGGTGGCAACGGGCGTGACGGCTGGCCACAGGCGGCCCGAAACATCGCCGACGAACCGAGGTTTGACGCCATGGACGACCGCCACGAGCACCTCGAGCGATTGGCCGCGGGCGCGGCCCCACGCTCGCTCTCGATCGTGCTGAACGGCGCCGAGGAGGAGACGCGCGCGACGACGCTCGCCGAACTCGTCACCAGCCTCGACATGGCGCCCGAGCAGGTGGCCACCGCGCTCAACGGCCGCTTCGTCGCACGCGCGGCCCGCAGCGCTTGTCGCCTGACCGCGGGCGACCGCATCGAGATCGTCTCGCCACGCCAGGGCGGTTAGGCCGAGGCGGCCTTCCCAGCCGACCGCTTGCCAAACCGGCGGATGGCAACGAAATGAGAGCAGCGAGGATGCGCCCGGGACCGAACGGCACCTCGAATTGCGAGGATGGTCCCCGAGGGGCGACGATGACCACGACCGATACGACGAGCGCGAACGAACCCCTGACCCTCTACGGCCGGGCGCTCACCAGCCGCCTCCTGCTCGGCACGGCACAATACCCCTCGCCCGCCGTCCTGCAGGAGGCCATTAACGCGAGCGGCGTCTCTATCGTAACGGTCTCTCTCCGCCGCGAGGGTACGCGGGGCCGAACGGGCCAGGGTTTCTGGGACCTGGTTCGCGAGACGGGCGTCAGCGTACTGCCCAACACCGCCGGCTGCCGCACGGCCCGCGAGGCGATCACCACGGCCGAGATGGCGCGCGAACTCTTCGAGACCCCTTGGATCAAGCTCGAGGTCATCGGCAACGACGATACCCTCCAGCCCGATGTGTTCGCCCTGGTCGACGCCGCTCGAGCCTTGGCCGCGGACGGCTTCGAAATTTTTCCCTATACAACCGACGATCTCGGCGTCGCCGAACGCCTCCTCGATGCCGGCTGCCGCGTCCTGATGCCATGGGGCGCCCCGATCGGCACGGGCAGGGGCCTGACCGACCCCTATGCGCTGCGCACCATGCGGGCCTATTTCCCGCAGGTGCCCCTCGTCGTGGACGCAGGGCTCGGCGCCCCATCGCATGCCTGCGCCGCCATGGAGATGGGCTACGATGCCGTCCTGCTCAACACGGCGGTGGCGAAAGCCGGCGACCCGGTGGCGATGGCGCGGGCCTTCGCCGAGGCTGTCGCGGCCGGCCGCCTGGCCTTCGAGGCCGGTCTCATGGAAGCCCGCGACATGGCGACCCCCTCGACACCGGTCGCGGGCACACCATTCTTCGACCTCGCCCGTTGAGTCGTCCCGTCCGCCCCCGGAGCCTCACCATGCCCGCCCCCCGCAACGACAGCCCGGACCAGCGCTGCGCGATCGACGTTTTCTATCCCGTCCTGCCCGACCTCGAGTGGCTGAAGCGCCTCGTTCCGCTCGGCGTGCGCACGGTGCAACTGCGCCTCAAGGACGCCGCGCCGCCCGAGATCGAGCGTCAGATCGCCGGTGCGCTCGAACTCTGCGACCGCCATGGCGCGACGCTCATCGTCAACGACTACTGGCGCGAGGCGATCCGATTCGGCGCTCGATACCTGCATCTCGGGCAGGAGGATCTCGTGGCCGCCGACCGCGAAGCGATCCGCGCCGCCGGCCTCTGTCTCGGCATCTCGACCCACGATCGCGCCGAACTGGCGAGCGCCCTCGCCGTCGGCCCCGATTACGTCGCCCTCGGGCCCATTTATGAAACGCGCCTCAAGGTCATGAAATGGCGCCCCCAGGGGCTCGAGAGGATTGCGGCCTGGCGCGATGAGACCCGCTGCCCGCTCGTCGCGATCGGTGGCATCACGCTGGAGCGCGCCGATGCGGTGCTCGCGGCTGGCGCCAGTTCGATCGCCGTCGTCACCGACCTCGTCACTGCCGCCGAGCCCGAGGCACGCACCCGCGCCTGGCTCGCCTGGGCCGACACGGCCCGCACGGAGAGCCGGACGTGAGCTATTCGTTCGCCCCCGATCGAACGTCGACAGAGAATGCCCGCGGCATGGCTCTCGCCCAGATCGACAGGATCGAGAAGGCGATGACGGGCGACCTGCCGCCCGCCGAGATCGTCCACTATGCCCGCCGGCGCCTGAAGCGCGTGCGCGCCTCGTTGGCGCTCGCGGCGAGCGGGTTCGAGTCGGGCAAGGTGCGCGCGGCCGACCGGGCTTTGCGGGACTTGGCGCGCGATGTGGCTCCGCTGCGCGACCACGATCTGGTGCGTGCGGTGTCGGCCGGGCTGCGCCCGTTGCTCGTAACGTGCCCTGAGATCCTGCCCGTTCTCGATGCGGTCGATCGATCGTTGGCGGCCCACGTGGCACCGGCTGACGCGATACCGAATGCGGCGTCCGCCATCGCGGGACATCGCGGAACAGCGCGCACGCGCCGGGATGTCCTGCCGTCACCGCAAGCAGGGCTCCCTGCCACACCGACGCTGGACGTCGAACGGTTCGCTCGCGAACTCGCTCGCGCCCGGCGCATGATCGTCGATTTGCCGACCGCCGACGAGGACCCCGAGGCGCCCCTGCGCGCCCTCGTTCGGATCTACCGACAGGCGCGCAAGAGCATGGCGACCGCCCTCGGGAGCGGCCGCAGCGAGGACTACCACGAGTGGCGCAAGCCCGCCCAACGTCTCGCCCGCCAGCTCAAGCTGACCGCCGTCTTTTTCGATGGCCGCCTGAACGAGCGTCAGGTCGAAACACGCCTCCTGGCGCGCATGCTCGGCGAGGACCATGACCTCGCCGTGCTGCAGACCTGGATTGCCGGAAACGTGGGACACGCACTCGCCCCACGCGAGAGGGCCCTGATCGACGGCCTCGTCCTCGGTATGCAGGTTGTGCTTCGCCGCGACGCGAGAACACGCGGCGAAGCCTTGTTCGATGCACCCCCCGCCGCGTTCGAGCGCTTGCTCCGCAAGCTCTGGTCGAGCCGCGCGCGCGAACGTGGCGTGGCCAGGAGCCGGTCGAAGGACTGACGGTCAACTGGATCGACGGCGCGCAATCGCCCCCCGCCTCGACAGCCCTCTCAGGCCGGCTTCGGCCAGACGAAATCCGGACGCAACCCCTCATAGACAGGACGCCCGTCGTTGGGCTTTGGAACCCCGGTAGCTGGATCGTAGAAGGCGTGATAGGTCGCCGGCAGGCCCTTGCTGTCGTACCCCATGAGGTTCGGCACGATCACCCGGATGCGGCCCTGCTTGTCGTCGAGCATGATCGGCTTGCCGCAGGTCGAGCAAGTGCACAGCTCGAGCGGCCCGCCCGGATTCTGGTCGTTGAACGGTTGGCGCTTCAAACCCTTGGGATTGTCGACCGCGACGTCACCGTGGCGAAAGAACACCACGTGCGTCGTCGGCTGCCCCGTGACGCGCTTGCAGACCGAGCAATGACAGGTGTGGTTGTCGATCGGCTCGCGATCGGCATGGGTGTGCACATGGTCACAGCCGCCAGCGTACTTGTGGGCCATCGTCTCCTCCTCGCTCACGTGCTTGTCGGAATGATCGTCGGGGCCCGGCCCCGGCATGCGCTTACCGTGAGCTGCCTTCGAGCATGCCACTTGGCGGCCCCGCTGTCACGAGCAGCGCCCGCCATGGACTCGCCGGGGATGGCCGCCGGCAGGGTTGGGCGCCCTAAACCCTTTCCGCCTTGAGGGACTTGAGGCTGTCGGCCATCTTGGCGCGCTCCTCACCCGAGAGCTGCGGGCGCTCCAGTCGGAGACCCTCGAGTGTCTCGGTGATGATGTGGGCCGCGAGCGCCCGCGACACCCACTGGTCGTCGGATGGCACCACGTACCAGGGCGCGTGCTCGGTGCTGGTCGCCGCGAGCATTTCGCAGATCGCAACGTCGTAGTCGTCCCAATGCTTTCGCTCGGCGACGTCGCGGGCGGAGAACTTCCAGGCCTTTTCCGGATCCGTCAGCCGCTCGATGAAGCGGTTGCGCTGTTCCGCGAATGAGACGTTGAGGAAGAGCTTGATGATGACGGTGCCATTGCGCGCCAGATGGCGCTCGAACGCGTTGATGTCCTCGTAGCGCTCCTGCCAGATGTGCTCCGTGACGAGGCGTTCCGGCAACCGCTGATTGGCGAGGATGGCCGGGTGCACCCGAACCACGAGCACCTCCTCGTAGTGCGAGCGGTTGAAGATACCGATCCGACCGCGCTCGGGCACCGCCTTCCAGCAGCGCCAGAGGTAATTGTGGTCCAGTTCCTCGGCCGAGGGTGCCTTGAAGCTCACCACCTGGCAGCCCGCCGGATCGACGCCGCTCATGATGTGTTTGATCGCACTGTCTTTCCCGGCCGCGTCACGGCCCTGGAACACGATCAGCACCGAATGGGTGTCACTGGCATAGAGCCGTTCCTGCACGTCGGACAACTCCGCGCGCTGCTGCTCGAGGAATTCGCGTGCGTGCTTCTTGAGCTTCTTGCCGGCAAGTGCATCGAACGGCGGAGGCCCGGACCAGCTGGTCATGAGGTCGCCGGACGTGAGCTTCTGGCCCGGCCGGATACGGAATTCGCCGATGTCGATCTTGTCGTGCATGTTGCCCCCCGTTGTGCCTCGCGCCCGGATAGCGCCGGCCGCCATTGACGAGCGGTGCCGGCCGACCACAAGCCGGGCGCGAACCTCGCCCGCCTCGCCGGCGCCGCTTTGCTGCGATGTTACGATCCGGTAGTGTTGGGCGGCTAGAAGAGAGATCGAGTTGTCATCGGTGTCAGTGGCCGCCCGCTTGGTGTTCGGGCAGCGGGATCGAGCAGGATGGTGCGTCTGAATTCCCTGACCGGGCCGCTGCGCCATGTCCTGGCGCTCGTCTCGGTGCTCGTCGTGGCCGGCTGCGCGGTCAGCATGGCGCGCCTGACGGTGCCGATGGAGCTGGTCGGCGAGGCGACGCCGGTCGGCCTCACGCACGTGCGCGGCTGGGGCGACGAGGTGCCGGCCGGCATCGATCGCATCGCAGCGCAGATGGTCGATCAGCTCCGCCAATCGGGCGTCGCTGCCTCTTCGTCGAACGCGAACTTGAGCTATCTTGCGCTGTCGGGCGGCGGCTCGGACGGTGCCTTCGGCGCCGGCCTTCTGGTCGGCTGGTCGGCCGCAGGCACGCGGCCCGAGTTCACCATCGTCACGGGCATCAGCACGGGCGCACTGATCGCGCCCTTCGCCTATCTCGGGCCGGCCTACGATCCCGTGCTGCGTGACATCTACACGCGTTATTCGACCTCCGAACTGGCGAACCCGCAGTTCGTCAACGCGGTGTTCGGAGGCGTCGCCGTTGCCGACAATTCCAAGCTCGCCCAGCTCATCGCGGTCTATGTGACACCTGCCATCCTGTCCGCGGTGGCTCACGAGCATACCCGGGGCCGGCGCCTCCTGATCGGCACCACCAACCTCGATGCCCAGCGCCCGGTGATCTGGGACATGGGAGCGATCGCCGCGAGCGGACACCCGAGCGCCCTCGACCTCTTCCGCAAGGTGCTGCTCGCCTCGGCGGCGATTCCGGGCGTCTTCCCGCCGGTCTTCATCCCGGTCGAGGCCGGCGGCCAACGCTTCGAGGAAATGCACGTCGACGGTGGAACGACCCAGCAGGTCTTCTTCCTGCCGGGACACGTCAACGTGCGCGCGCTCGACGAGCGCTTCGGCCTCACCGCGCAGCACCGGCTCTACATCGTCCGCAACAGCAAGCTGGCCCCGGAGTGGGAATCGGTGAACGCGACCACCTTCAGTATCGCGTCACGCTCGATCTCGACCCTCATCAAGAGCCAGGGCCTCGGCGACATCATCCGCATCTACGACGATGCCGTCGCCAGCCGCATCGACTTCAACCTCGCCGCGGTGCCGAAGGAGTTCGACATCGAGGCCCGCGAACCGTTCGACCGCGTCTACATGACGCGGCTGTTCGAGCTGGGCCATGGACTGGCCGCTCGCGGCTACGATTGGGCAAAGACACCGCCGCGCGCGACGCGGCAGCGCTGAGGGTTGGCAGCCGCCGCGCCCCGAGGCGTGCCGGGCCGGCGCATCGGGGTCCGGCGCATCGGGGGACGGCGCAATCGCGATCCGACCCGCCATTCATCCATCGAACAGCACGTCCCCATGCTGCGCGAGCACCTCGTCGACGGCCCTGGCGAAGGCATCGTGATGCTCCGGCTCGAGCGCGAGCGAGAGGCTCATGAATCCGCGCCGCGCCATGTACTGCCCGCGCGCGAGCATCTCGAGGTGGAAGAGGCGGCGGACATCCGGATGGCCTTCGGACGCATCGGCCGGCGATCGGATCACACGGTCGTGGAAATGGACGCACATGATGCTGCCGACCCCGGTGAACTGCGCCGGCAGCCCGCGCGCCCGGGCGATGCCGTTGAGCCGCGCGCGCAGGTCCTCCCCGTCGGCCATGAGCCGGCGGGCGACCTCCGGCGTGAAGACATCGCGCAGGCCCGTGAGCCCGGCCGCCATCGAGGCGACGTTGTTGTTGAAGGTACCGGCATGGCGCAACGGGTTGGCCCCGAACGGATCGAACGGGCGCATCACGTCTGCCCGCCCGCCGAAAGCGCCGAAGGAAAAGCCGCCGCCGAGATACTTGCCGAGCGTCACGAGATCGGGCGTGAGGCCGAGTTCGCCGTGCAGCCCGCCCGGCCCCATGCGAGAGGTCATCACTTCATCGAGGATCAGCAGCGCACCGATCCGCTCGGCGAAGGCCTGGAGGCCTGCGAGATAGGCACGATCGGCGACGATGCCGCCCCCCGACCCCATCATCGGCTCGACGATGATGGCCGCGATCCGGTCCTCCTTGCCACGCGCCGCCGCGATCGTCGCCTCGAGATCGTTGTAGACGCCGAGGACGAGCGGGAAGGGTGCGTTGAGCGGACTTTTCGGATCGCCGAAGTAGAGAACGCCACCATGATAGCCGCCAGCCACGCCGAGCACGTGATCACGGCCGGTGAAATTGCGCGCCGCCCCGATCGCCAGGAGGTTCGCCTCGGTCCCGGAATTGGTGAACCGCACTGCCTCGATCGCTGGAAAGCGCGCGACGACCAGCTCCGACAGCTCGACCTCTTGCGGGTTGGGTCCACCGCGCGTCAGCCCCTCGGCGATCGCCTCCATGGCAGCGGCCTGGAGAAGCGGGTGCCGGTGACCGTAGAGTCCGGCCGAATACTCGCCGAGATAGTCGGCATAGCGGTGCCCGTCGGCGTCCTCCAGCAGTGCGCCGTGACCGGCCACGAGGCGCAGCGGAAACGGATCGTAGTGCAGAACGGTGCGCGTATTGCCGCCGGGCATGGCGCGGGCCGCCCGCTCGTGCCACTGAGCGCTCGTTGGATTGTGCTCGACGAATGCCTCCGCCGCCGCCGCCGCCCGAAGGGCGAGATTGTCGTTGTGTTGCATGGCCTCTTTGCGTTGCATTGGTTGCCCCTCGGCATCGACCCGGCGCGCAGGACCGGCCCACTCGGACGGATTGGTCGCCTTTCGCAAGGACGATAGAGCAGACGGAAGCCCCATGGAACAGCACCTCGCATCACCGACGTCCGAACTCGCCGACCGCTACGATGTGGTGATCGTCGGCTCGGGCTACGGCGCGAGCGTCGCGGCGCTACGCTACGCCGAGGCCGGCCACTCGGTCGCCGTTCTGGAGCGCGGGCGCGAGCATCCGACGGGCAGCTTCCCACAAGGCCTTTCGGACCTTCGCCGCGAATTGCAGATCACGAGCGCTTCGGGCCGCTCCGGCCGACCCGATGCGCTGTTCGACATGCGGCTCGGCCGCGACATGCACGTCCTCGTCGGCTGTGGCCTCGGCGGCGGCTCGCTGGTCAATGCCGGCGTCGCGCTGCGCCCGGACCCGCGCGTCTTCGCCGACCCCGCATGGCCGGTGGAGATCGGCGATCTCGATCGCCTCGATGAAGGCTATGCGCGGGCCCGCCACTGGCTTCGACCCGCGACGGACCCCGCCGCTCCCGACACGCGCAAGCTCGCCGCGCTGCGCGAGGCCTCAGGCGCCCTCGGCGTGCCGCCGGCCCCGGCCGAGGTCGTGGTGAGCTTTTCGGAGACGACGAACCCGGCGGGCCTGCGCCAGCCCGCTTGCACGCGCTGCGGCGACTGCTGTT
This sequence comes from Hyphomicrobiales bacterium, assembly GCA_016125495.1. Lineage (NCBI taxonomy): Bacteria > Pseudomonadati > Pseudomonadota > Alphaproteobacteria > Hyphomicrobiales > Hyphomicrobiales bacterium. The sequence continues at coordinate 90,480 of WGLQ01000027.1, forward strand.
CGGGCTGCAACGTCGGCGCCAAGAACACCCTGGCGCTGACCTATCTGCCGGCTGCCCGGGCCGCCGGTGCCCGGCTCTTCGAGCACGCGCGAGTCTCGCACCTCACCCGAACGCAAGGCCGCTGGCTCGTGCACGTCGAACTGGCGGACGGGCCCGACACCTCCATCCGCCGCACGCGCGCCATCGCGGCAGAGCGCGTCGTCCTTGGCGCCGGATCACTCGGCACGACCGAGATCCTGCTCCGTTCGGCGGCGAACGGCCTCGCCCTCTCGTCCCGCCTCGGGCAACGCTTTTCAGCCAATGGTGACATCATCGCCTTCGGCATGGCGAACCGCGAACCGGTTGGCGCGATCGGCATCGGCCATCCCGCCAAGCCCGGCACGACGCCGGTCGGCGCCGCCGTCACCGGCCAGATCATGCTACGCGATCCGGGCGATCTCGAGCGTGAGATGACCATTCAGGAAGGCGTCCTGCCCAGCGCGCTGGCACCGGTGCTGCCCGTATTCTTCCTGCCCGGCGGACGCCTACTCGGTGCCGCCGCCGCCCTCCTCAAGGGCGTCTACAAGGGACCGCTCGCGCATCTTTCGACCTACTTCGTCGTCGGCCACGACAGCGCGGCCGGCCAACTCCGCCTCGAATCGGATCGGCTCTCGCTCGTCTGGCCGGGGGTTGGCGAGGAGCCCGTCCAGCACCGCGTCGACGCCAACCTGACCGCCCTCGTCGAGGCCGGTGGCGGGCGCTACGTCAAGAGCCCTCTCGCCATGACCACGGTCGGCTCGACGCCTGCCACGGCCCACCCGCTCGGTGGCGCCGGCATGGGCGCCGATGTCCGCTCCGGTGTCGTCGACCATCTCGGTCGTGTCTTCGATGCGGCGCCCGGCAACGCCGATACCAACGTGCACGACGGCCTCTTCGTCCTCGATGGCGCCCTGATCCCGCGCTCGCTCGGCTGCAATCCGCTGTTGACCATCACCGCGCTGGCCGAGCGCGCCCTCCTCGCGATCAGGCGAAACTGAAGCCATGATGACAGCGAAATATTCCGATGTGGCGGGATGTGGCGGTAACCGGCCGGTTACCTTCCCCTGCGCAAGTTGCGCGGGTGGGCGGCCGTCGGGTCATGTGACGCGTACCGATGATGAAGCCTGGCTTCGCGCCGCCCACGACGGCCCTTGCGAAAGCGGCGACTTGCGCGCTCGGCAAAGCCCGGTCAGGTATGACCGATGAGCGATCGCAAACTCGAGACGGCGAGCCCGCCCACCGGCCACAACCGGATCGTCCTCGGCATCCTACTGATGTCGTTGGCGATGCTGGTCATTCCCTCGATCGACGCGATCGCCAAGTTCCTGACGGGCATCGTCTCGCCCGGGCAGGTCTCCTGGAGCCGGTTCATCTTTCAGTCGCTGCTGCTCGCCCCCTCCGCATTGCTCGCGATCTGGGCGATCCGCCGGTCTGGTGGGCCCGCCCCTTCGATCACCGCCACCGCCATCGGCCCGATCTGGGCCCACGCCGCGCGCGGCGCGCTGATCTCGATCGCGACGCTGCTTTTTTTGCTGGCGTCCAGGTCATGCCGATCGCCGACACCATCGCGATCTTCTTCGTCGAACCGCTCTTGCTGACGCTGCTCTCGGCGCTCCTCCTCAAGGAGCACATCGGCTGGCGCCGGATTGCGGCCGTGTTGATTGGCTTTTGCGGTGCGCTCCTGGTCATTCAGCCGAAATTTCACGAGGCCGGCCTCGTGGTGCTCTACCCGCTCGGCGCCGCGCTCGCCTTCAGCCTCTACATGATCCTGACCCGCATCATGGCCGCCAACGTCAACCCACTCGTCATGCAGTTCATGGCAGGCATCTTCGGCTTCCTGACGATGTCGATCGGCCTCGCGATCGGTACCTTCCTGGGTATCGCGGCCCTCACCTTCGCCTGGCCGTCCTCGTCCTCGTGGGGCCTCCTCGCCCTGCTCGGCGTCATCGCGACGTTGACCCACATTCTCGTCGTCCTGGCGGTGAAATTCGCGCCGGCGAGCGTCGTTGCTCCCTTCCAGTACCTCGAGATCATCAGTGCGACGCTGCTCGGCTACATTTTCTTCAGCGACTTCCCGACGCCGATGACATGGCTCGGGATCACCATCATCGTCGCCTCCGGTATCTATGTGATCTACCGCGAGCACGTGATCGCCCGGCGCGAGAATGCCCGCCCGGTGATCGTCGCACCGCCGCCACCGATCGTCGCAGCCCCCTCGCGGACGCGCGCATGAGCGAGCGGGACATGCGGCGGCGAGCTCGCCGAAGCCTTCGATGCGATTGGCGAAGCACGGTCTTTCGACTATGGTGCCGCCGGGTGTCGGCACCTTCGGTTCCGAATGCCCCTGCGACAACCGAACCATCGAGATCAAAGCAATGAGCTATAACGTCGCCGTCGTCGGTGCCACGGGCAACGTCGGCAAGGAGATGCTGAACATCCTCGCCGAACGGGAGTTCCCGGTCGCCGAGATTTACGCCATCGCATCGCGCCGGTCCGTCGGCCGCGAAGTCTCCTTCGGCGACCGAACGCTCAAATGCCAGGACCTCGAGACGTTCGACTTCTCGAAATGTGATTTCGCGCTGATGTCGGCGGGTGGTGACGTCTCACGCGCCTGGGCGCCTCGCATCGCCGCGAGCGGCTGCCTCGTCATCGATAACTCGTCGGCGTTCCGCTACGACATGGATGTGCCGCTCGTCGTGCCGGAGGTGAACGCCGACGCGGTCGCCGGCTACACCAAGCGCAACATCATCGCCAACCCGAACTGCTCCACGGCGCAGCTCGTGGTCGCCCTCAAGCCGCTGCACGACCACGCCCGCATCAAGCGTGTCGTCGTCGCCACCTACCAGTCGGTATCTGGCGCCGGTAAGGAGGCCATGGACGAACTCTGGACGCAGACCAAAGGCATCTTCGTCAACGACAAGCCCTCGCCGCACAAGTTCGCCAAGCAGATCGCCTTCAACGTGATCCCGCACATCGACGTCTTTCTCGACGACGGGTTCACCAAGGAGGAATGGAAGATGGTCGTCGAGACCAAGAAAATTCTCGATCCCGCCATCAAGCTGACGGCGACGTGCGTCCGCGTGCCGGTGTTCGTCGGCCATTCGGAGGCGGTCAACATCGAGTTCGAAAGCCCGATCACGGCCGATGAAGCGCGCGAGATCCTCCGCCAAGCACCCGGTATCCTGGTGATCGACAAGCGTGAGGCAGGCGGCTACGTGACCCCGGTCGAATGCGTCGGCGACTACGCCACGTTCGTCTCGCGCATTCGCGAGGATCCGACGGTCGAGAACGGCCTCGCCATGTGGGTCGTCTCCGACAACCTGCGCAAGGGCGCCGCGCTCAACACCGTGCAGATTGCCGAGACGGTCGTCGAACGCAACCTGCTGAGCCGCCGCGCCGCCTGAACCGAGGAACTGGCCCGGGGCCGACATTCGGGCCGCCACCGCGCAGGTGGCGGCCCTTTCCATGTCACCCGCACGGCCCCGGCGCCTGCGCCCCCATCACGTCAGAAGCCGGCCCATTTCCTCCTTGCGGCAGGTGCGTTGCCGGCGCTGACGCGAACCGGTCCGGCGGCGCGCTCGACGGGCCAGCATCTGACAGCCCGGCCATCGGCGCGCCGATCGCAGGTGAGCCACGGCTGGCGCACCAGGAAATGATCCTCATAGCTCGTGTCCCCGTTCAGCGGTGCCGGTCCGAGGTAGCGCACGCGCACCTTGGCGAGCCCCTGGTTACGGAAACCGAGCATCTCGGCTGCCTGCTCCGAGACGTCGAGGATGCGTCCGTTGTTGAAGGGACCGCGGTCGTTGAGCCGGAGCACGAGTTCGCGCCCGTTGGCGATGTTCGTCACCCTCACGTAGGACGGCAGCGGCAGCGTCGGGTGGGCGGCAACCAGCGCCGTCGAGTCGTGAATCTCCCCATTGGCGGTTCTGCGGCCGTGAAAGCGCCTCGCCATCCACGCCGAGGTGCCGATCGTGTCGTAGTCCGGCTCCGCGCGGGGATAGAACCACCTGCCGTATGCGAAGTAGGGCTTACCGATCACCGCGCGCCCGCCGCCGACGGGCACCGGGGCACCGACCGGCAACACACGGTCGTTCTCCTCGGCCCGGCAACCCTCACCACATGGCAGCGAGCACGCGGCCGCAAGCAGCGCCGCTAGCACGCCTGCCACCGCCACCCAGGCGAGCGGCGTGAAGAGGCCATGGGCGGCTTGACTCCGTCCCCCCGTTCCCGGATTTCTCTTGCTGAATACGCGCGTTTCCATGGCGCGAGCCTGAACCCGGCAGGTAATCCGGTCGTGAACCGATTGCGGGGCCATGCTGCAGATCAATTGACGTCCCGAACGCCGCTCTTGCGGGGCGATCCCCCGGCGGGCGGGAAACACTGAGCTGCACACCGGGTTGCCACACCAAGGAAACCCGGGCACGCCCCCGCATCGAAGGGGTACAGAGGAAAACAGCGCGGGGAGCAGGTGATGGCGACCGAATTCGACTATGTGATCGTCGGCGCGGGATCGGCAGGCGCCGTGCTCGCCGCGCGCCTCACCGAGGATCCGGACGTCAAGGTCCTGCTGCTCGAGGCGGGCGGCAGCGACCGCAGTATTTTCATCCAGATGCCGTCGGCGCTTTCCATCCCCATGAATATGCCGCGCTACAACTGGTTCTTCGAGAGCGAGCCCGAGCCCTTCCTCGACAACCGGCGCATGCACACCCCCCGCGGCAAGGTGCTCGGCGGCTCCTCTTCCATCAACGGCATGGTTTACGTTCGCGGCCATGCCCGGGACTTCGATGAATGGGAGCAGCTCGGCGCGACCGGCTGGGGTTACCGCAATTGCCTCCCCTATTTTCAGAAGGCCGAGCGCTGGCAGGATGGCGGCGACAGCTGGCGCGGTGGCGAGGGCCCGCTCTCGACGTCGAACGGCAATGGCATGGCCAACCCCCTCTATCGCGCCTTCATCGAGGCGGGTGTCGAGGCGGGCTACGGCGCGACGGACGACTACAACGGCCACCGCCAGGAGGGCTTCGGCCCCATGCACATGACCGTGCGCAAGGGCCTTCGGTGGTCCACGGCCAATGCCTATCTGCGCCCCGCCATGGCGCGCCCGAACCTCACGGTCGAGACCCACGCCCTCGCCGATCGGGTGATCTTCGAGGGCCGTCGGGCTGTCGGCGTGCGCGCCCGTGTCGGCGGGAAATGGTATGTCTGGCGCGCCGAACGCGAGGTGATCCTATCGGCGGGTTCGATCGGCTCGCCAGCGATCCTCCAGCGCTCCGGCATCGGCCCCGCCGAGGTCCTGCGAGCGGCCGGGATCGACGTGCTCCATGCGAGCGATGCGGTCGGCGCCAATCTCCACGACCATCTCGAGATTTATTTCCAGTACCGTTGCAGGGAACCGCTGACCCTCAACAGCCGGCTGGGCCCCCTTTCGAAGCTGGCGATCGGCGTCGAATGGTTGCTCTTCAAGCGCGGCCTCGGCGCAACCAACCATTTCGAATCCTGCGGCTTCATCCGCTCGCGCGCCGGTCTCGAGTGGCCCGACGTGCAGTTCCATTTCCTTCCCGCCGCGATCCGCTACGACGGCAAGGCGCCGTTTTCCGGTCATGGCTTCCAGGCCCATGTCGGCCCCAACAAGCCCAAGAGCCGCGGCCGCCTCTGGATCACCGGCACCGACCCCGAGGCCAAACCACGCCTTCTCTTCAACTACCTGAAGGAGGAGGAGGACCGCGTCGATTTCCGCGCCGCCCTGCGCCTCACTCGGGAGATCATGAGCCAGCCCGCACTCGATCGCTATCGCGGCGAGGAAATCCAGCCGGGCCCGGCCGTTACGACGGACGCCGAATTGGACGCCTGGATCCGCGCCAACGCCGAGAGCGCCTATCACCCGACCGGTACTTGTCGCATGGGACGGCCGCAGGACCCGACCAGTGTGGTCGATCCCGAGTGCCGCGTGATCGGTGTCGATGGCTTGCGCGTGATCGATTCGGCGCTCTTCCCGACGGTGACGAACGGCAACCTCAACGCGCCGACCATCATGCTGGCCGAACGTGCCGCCGACCTCGTGCGCGGCCGGCCGACGCTTCCCTCATCGAATGCACCCGTCTGGATTGCGCCGGATTGGCGGATGCGCCAGCGCGAGGGCTCGCCCGTCAGACCGCTGGCCACGCCGTGATCGCCTCGCGCCTCAGCGCAACGTCAGTCCGGAGACGCCGAGCGCGACGTTGAGGCCGGTCTGGCCCTGCACGCTGAAGGGCTGCAGGGTGATCGAACGCTGGAGGCCGCCGACCAGCACGTTGACCCCTGCCCCGACCCCGACCGAAGCGTCGACGGATGCTCCGACGTAGTTCCCCCTGAGCGCCCCCTCACCGAGGTCCGTCGTGGCTGCCAACACCGTCCAGATGATCTCGGTCTCGCCGGTCGTGCCGATGTCGATCCCGAGTTTGGTGATGGTCGCGTCGTAGAACTCGACGACCCGGCCCTTACCGCGCTCGAAACGGCAGACGAGCTGCTTTTGCGAGCCGATGATGAAGCCGGTTCCGCCTTCCCCGGTACATGTGAGGAGCCCGGCCTCGACGCCCGGCCCTTCGCCGGAAGCAAAGCCTGGCGCCCCGAAAATGCCGACCCCGAGAACCACCGCCGCGAGATGTCGCCTGAACCGCCCCATGGAGTCGTGCCTCCTGAATTTCAGTTCCGCCGAGCCTGTGGCGAGATTCGTGTCCTCACTCCGGCCGAGTTGTGGCCAAATTGCGTCGGCCATGGCCACGGCTGACGTATATCCGCAGTATTCGTCTCGCCGGACCGTCACATTGGTGATATGAATGGTGTTGTATGAGCGTATCGGGTTCAGTTGAACGAAGCACCACATCAGCCTGAATTGTGCTGATCATGAGTGGTTCGACAATCGTGGTAGACCTCGACGCCGCCGTCCGTGTCCACTCCGGTGTCGGTGAGCTGCGTTGTTTCGGGGGACGCCGTGGGGCTCGGCCTCGCGCATCACATTTCGAGTTCCTCTGCCATATGGCGGAGATACCACCGGGCGGCATGGATCGTAGCCGCGTAGCCGCCCGGTGACGACAGCACAGCGCCGAAGCCGGATTGCCGCGCGGGCCTCGTGCCCGACCGCGCCGAAGTTTTTTCGCGGCCGGAACCACACCCCCTTTACATCGCCCCCGACGCACCCTAAATGCGCGCCTCCGTGATCGCATCGCGCGATCTCTGCCGACGAGGCAGACGCCAGGTCCGGCTCGACCTGTGGAGGTCCCATGAAATGGAAAGCTTCAGCTCCGCCGACGCGTTGATCGTGGCCGCCCGCCCGGAAGATCCCGTCCTCGGATTTCGTCCCCACGCAGCCCACCGCGCCGCCCGCTGGTTCCTCGATTGCTTTCCGGGCGAGGTCGCCTACGCGGTCAAGGCCAACGACTCTCCCCTCCTCCTTGCGACATTCGCGGCCGCCGGCATCCGCCAGTTCGATGTCGCCTCCCTCGCCGAGGTCGAACTGGTCGGCGCCATCCCCGGCGCGCGCCAGCATTTCATGAACCCCGTCAAATCGCGCCTGGCGATCCGCCGCGCCTACCGCGAGTTCGGCGTACGCTGCTTTGCGCTCGACACCGAGGATGAACTCGAAAAGATCATCGCCGAGACCGGCGGCGCCCGCGACCTCGAACTGTTCGTGCGCATCGCGGTTACGGCAGGCGAGAGCCGCGTTCCACTCGAGAGGAAATTCGGCGCCACCGACGAGACCGCCGTCCGTCTCCTACAGCGCGCACGCCATCACGCAGATGAACTTGGCATCACCTTCCACGTCGGCTCGCAGACGATGTCCCCGGGTGCCTATACCGACGCCCTGGCGCGGGTCCACCAGCTCATCGTTCGCGCCGGCGTCGTGGTCGATGCGATCGACGTCGGCGGCGGCTTTCCCTCCGTCTATGGCGAGCCGCGCCCTGCGCCGCTCGCAACCTTCGTCTCCGCGATCGCCCAGCGTTTCGAGGCCCTGCCGGTCAGCCGCGACTGCCGTCTGATCTGCGAGCCCGGCCGCGCGCTCGCCGCCGAGGCCGAGAGCCTCGTCGTACGGGTCGAGGCGCGCCGCGGCAACGAGCTCTTCATCAACGACGGCGCCTATGGCGCGCTGTTCGATGCCGCCCACCTCGGCTTTCCGTTTCCCGTCCGCCTCGCCGGCCGCCGCGCCGAGGCGAGCGATCAGCCGTGCGCCTTCGAACTCTGGGGACCGACCTGCGATTCCCTCGATCGCATGAAGGGTCCGTTCATGCTGCCCAATTCGATCCGCGAGGGGGATTATATCGAGTTCGGCAACATCGGCGCCTACGGCCGCGCGGTCGCAGGTGACTTCAACGGCTACGGCCGCTACATCGAGGTGATCCTGGAGGACGAGCCCATGCTCAGCATGTACCGCCCCGCCGGGCACCCGCTCGCGCGAAAGGCCTAGGCCGAGTGTCGAACCGGCCGTCTCCGCGGCCGGCCGTCAGCCCCGCGCTGCGAGCATGAACGCGATCGCCGTCAATGCCGCCGCGCCGATCCAGATCGCGATCCGCGTCAGCCAGCCGCCGACCCCGATCGGCGCCGGCTCGCGCGCGGCGTTCCTCTCCTCGCCGACCGCGATCTCGGCCGCCCGGCTGGCGAGCGCCTCGACCGTCCGCTCCGCCTGGCCGAGAAGCCGCGGCACCGTGGAGAGGAATCCGCCGATCTCCCCTGCTCCCCTCTGGATCTCCGCGATGCGCCCGGCCGCCCCGAGTTCGCGCTCCATCCACGCCTTGACCACGGGCTCACCCGCCGTCCACATGTTGAGCCGCGGGTTGAGCGAGCGTGCCACGCCCTCGACCACCACCATCGTCTTCTGCAGGAGGATGAGTTCCGGGCGCGTGCGCATGTCGAAAACCTCGGTGTACTCGAAGAGCTGACCGAGGAGGTGCCCCATGGAAATCTGCTCCGCCGGCCGGTCCATGATCGGCTCTGCGACCGCCCGCAGCGCCTGCGCGAATTCATCCACCGAATGGTGCGCAGGCACGTAACCCGCCCAGAAATGCACCTCGGCCGCGCGGCGGAAATCGGACGAGATGAAACCGTAGAGGATTTCGGCGAGGAACCGGCGTTCACGTGGTCCGAGCCGGCCCATGATCCCGAAGTCGATCGCGACGATATCGCCGTTTCCATCCACGAAGAGATTGCCCGGATGCATGTCGGCGTGAAAGAGGCCGTCGCGCATCGCATGCTGGAGGAATATGCGGATGAGCCGGACGCCGAGTTCGTCGAGATCGTGACCGGCGGCCCGGAGCGCTGGCGTATCGGCGATCGGCGTTCCGTCGATCCATTCGCTGGTCAGCACGCGCTTGGCCGTTCTCTGCCAATCCACCTTCGGCACGCGAAAGCCCGGATCGTCCTTGGAATTCAGCGCCATTTCGGACATCGCGGCCGCCTCGAGCCGCAGGTCCATCTCGAGCGCCGTCGTATGGGCGAGCGTGTCGACGACGGCGACTGGCCGAAGGCGCCGCGACGGGGGATGGAACCGCTCGATCAGCCGCGCCGCCGTGTAGAAGCTCGACAGATCGTTGGCAAAGCGCCGTTCGATGCCAGGACGCAGAACCTTGACCGCCACCGCGCGCCCGGAATTCTCGTTTGTCGTGGACGAGTCGGCTTCGGCATCCGGCCGGGGCGCCACCGGCACCTCGCCCTTGTGGACCTGCGCGATGGAGGCGGCCGCCACCGGCGGACCGAGCCGGGTGAACAGCGCCTCGACCGGCCGCCCGAGTGCCTCCCCGATGGTCGCGCGAGCCACCCGCTCGGGGAACGCAGGCAACCGGTCGGTCAGCTCCTCGAGATCGGCCACCAGCGCCTCGGGAATGAGGTCCGGCCGGGACGCGAAGAATTGTCCGAGCTTGATGTAGCTCGGCCCGAGATCGGTGAGGGCGGCCGCGATCGGCGACTGTCCCTTGGGATCGCGCGACCACGGCCAGCTGACCATGCGCCAGACGAGGCCGACGACACGACCGAGCCGCAGTACAACCGGCACTGGTGTGCCGGCCGGCACCAGCCGCACGCCGTACCGGGCGAGCGTGAGACCGGCACGCGCAAGGCGCAGATAGTCGATCAGGGAGCCGGCCATCGTGCGCCCCCCGTCCATCGCTCGCTTGCCGGGCTTGCCCCCGCGATTGTCCCCGCCGCCCCCGTCACAGACGCCAGCCCGAGTGGATGGCCGCGATCCCGCCGGTCAGATTGCGATAGGCGACGCGCGAAAATCCCGCCTCGCGGATCATGCCGGCGAAACGCTCCTGGTCCGGAAACCGCCGGATGCTCTCGACGAGATACTGGTAGGGCTCGCCATCACCCGCCGCCACCGCCCCGAGGCGTGGAATGACGTGGAACGACCAGGCATCGTAGAGCCGATCGAGCATCGGCACGGTGACGCGCGAGAACTCGAGCACAAGCAGCCGGCCGCCCGGCTTCAGCACACGGTAAGCCTCCCGGAGCGCCGCGTCGATGTTGGTGACGTTACGGATGCCGAAGGCGATCGTGTAACCCTCGAACGTCGCGTCCGCCATGGGCAGCGCCTCGGCATTGCCCTGCACGAAGCCGATCCGCTCACCTTCCGGCCGCGCCGCGAGCCGCGCCGCGCCCGCCGCCAGCATCTCGCCCGAAATGTCGCAGATCGTTGCCCGCGTACCCGCCCCGCCCGCGCGCACCACGCGCAGCGCAACGTCGCCCGTGCCGCCCGCCACGTCGAGCAGTTCGAACCGCCGCGCACCCTTGGGCGGCGCCAGCCAGTTGACGAGATCGTTCTTCCAGGCCCGGTGCAGCCCACCGGACATGAGGTCGTTCATCAGGTCGTAGCGGTCCGCCACGCGCCGGAAGACATTGTTGACGAGCCCCTGCTTCTCCTCGGGCTCGACCCGTCGAAAGCCATAGGAGGCAGAGAATTCGTCGTCGGAATGGTGTGCTTGGCTCATGGCGGCGGACCTTAGCGGACTGCGCCGCGCCGGCAAAGCGCAACGACCGGTGAGGGCGAACGCAACCGCCCGTCAGCCGACGACGTCCCGGTTTACTTTCGCGTCCCACCCGCTAGACCTGCGCGATGCCGGAATTGCCCGAGGTCGAGACCGTCTGCCGCGCCCTCGCCCCCCGTCTCGTGGGGCGCCGCTTCGTGCGCGTCGAGCAGCGCCGGCCGGACCTGCGCTTTCCCTTTCCCCCGGCCTTTGCCGAGCGCCTTTCGGGGGCCCGCATCGACCGCCTCTGGCGCCGTGCCAAGTACATGCTCGCCGCCCTCGACACGGGCGAGGTGCTGCTCGTCCACCTCGGCATGTCGGGGCGCATGCTGGTCGAGCCGCCGGGTTCGCCCGAGCGCCTCGCGACCGTCGCCCTCTACCACGGCCCGCTCGACGATGGCCTGGGCGGCACCAGCGGCAATGCCGGCCACGAGGCGCGCCACGATCACGTCGTCTTCCACATGGACGACGGTTGGCGCATCACCTTCAACGACCACCGACGCTTCGGCATGATGGACCTCTTTTCCAAGCACGACATGGACCGCCAGCGCTTCCTCGCTCCGCTCGGGCCGGAGCCGCTCGGCAACGCCTTTTCGCCCGAGACCCTCGGGGCCGCGCTCGCCGGCCGCGCAACGCCGATCAAGGCCGCCCTCCTCGACCAGCGCATCGTCGCGGGACTTGGCAACATCTACGTCTCGGAAGCCCTCTTTCGCGCCGCGATCTCGCCGCGTCGCCTTTCGCGCACCATTCCGGGCCGGCGCGCCGAGCGCCTCGTTCCGGCGATCCGCGAGGTGCTCGAGGCGGCGATCGCGGCCGGCGGCTCGACCCTCAGGGACTATGTCCACGCCGACGGCTCGCTCGGCTATTTCCAGCACACCTTCGCCGTCTACGACCGGGAAGGCGCCCCCTGCCCGCGCCCGGGCTGCGGCGGCACCGTTCGTCGACTGGTCCAGGCCGGCCGCTCGACCTATTATTGCGGCCGCTGTCAGCGTTAGCCGCGACCGGCCCGCAGCCGGCGCCGAGACATTCTGGCGGAGCCACCACGCCACCCGCGAGCATCGCCACCCGAGGAGGAGACCCCAATGGCCTATCAGCACATCATCACCGAGGAACGCGGCCGCGTCGGTCTCGTCACGTTCAACCGCCCGCAGGCCCTCAATGCCCTCTGCACGCCCCTGATCGAGGAATTGGGCGCCGCCCTCGCCGCCTTCGAGGCCGATGCCGGCATCGGCGCCATCGTCATCACCGGCTCGGAAAAGGCCTTCGCGGCTGGCGCCGACATCAAGGAGATGCAGTCCAAGAGCTACATGGATTGCTACAAGGAGGACTTCATCGCGAGCTGGGACGCGGTCGCCCGGTGCCGCAAGCCGGTGATCGCGGCGGTCTCGGGCTACGCCCTCGGCGGCGGCTGCGAACTCGCCATGATGTGCGACTTCATCATCGCCGGCCGCTCGGCCAAATTCGGCCAGCCCGAGATCACCCTCGGCGTCATTCCGGGGGCTGGCGGCACGCAGCGCCTGACGCGCCTCGTCGGCAAGGCAAAGGCCATGGACCTCTGCCTCACCGGCCGCATGATGGACGCCGAGGAGGCCGAGCGCTCGGGCCTCGTTGCCCGCGTCGTCGATGATGGCGAGGTGCTGGGCGAGGCCTTGAAGGCGGCCACCAAGATCGCCGGATTTTCACTCCCCTCCGTGATGATGGCGAAGGAGGCGGTCGGCCGCGCCCTCGAGACGACGCTCGGCGAGGGCCTGCGCTTCGAGCGCCGCCTGTTCCACTCCCTCTTTGCCACCGACGACCAGAAGGAAGGCATGCAGGCCTTCGTCGAAAAGCGCAAACCGCAGTTCGCGAACCGGTGAGGGGCGGGGGCGGGCAGCAGCGGGGGCCGGGAAGGCGAAGGCGACGGGAGCGCCGGGCCGAAAGGCGCAGGGTGGGAAAGATATGCCCCCCGCCACCCCCTCACGATCCCCGGATGCGGTGCAGCACGCAGTGGTGCGCCGCTGATCCGGGGTCGCCCTGAAGGCGGTCACCGCACACGGGAGACGTCAGCGCCCCCGCCACCACCTAAATGGCCGAGCCGAAAAGCAAACGATCCGACTCCTTGACGCCGGCGGAACACAATCATGAGCACCAATGCTGAATCGATACACCAACAACTCTGCCGCAATGCGCTCTCCTTCCTGCAGCGAGCCGTCGATGAAGTAGGTGTCTCGCCATCATTCTCAATTGTTCACTTTGCGATAGGCATAGAATTGCTCCTCAAGTCCCGACTTGTTCTCGAACATTGGTCACTGATAGTGGACGGCAACAAGGCAAATTGGAGCCAGTTCAAAAAGGGACAATGCAGAACAGTAAGCCTTGACGAATCGATGCGGCGTCTGGACGAAATATGTTGCGAACCCATCCCGAGTCTGGCAAAGACCACGTTTCGCGCTTTGGCCGCCCATCGAAATCGTATCGTACATTTTTTTCACGAAATCGATGCCGAACCAAACCAAGCACGCAATGCCGCAATCATCGAGCAGTTCAAATGTTGGTACTATATAAGACAAATATTTGAAAAATGGCGAGAACATTTTCCGGATCTAGCGACTGAAATTTGGTCGATTCAGAAAACAATGAACTCCAATAGAAATTATCTCGCCGAAGTGTTCGAACACTTGTCACCCGCGATCAAAGGGCAGCAATCAGACGGTCAAACCTTCTGCGAATGCCAATTTTGCGGATTTCATGCTGCCAAGGAGAACGCAAAAACACTCCAATTGGGGATTGCCATCTGTGAAGTCTGCGGTTCGGAACACAATTATCTTTTTATCGAATGCCCAACGTGCAGCTTTGACATCAGGGTAACAAACTACAACATCAACGATATAACGTGCAATGGCTGTGGAACTAAGCTGTCGAATGACGAACTTGGAGAAACTATAGATTCAGATCCAGTTAACTCCGATAACTACTTCGAGCACGTTGGAATAAATTGCGCAGCTTGTCTCAGTCTTGGTTCCGTCGTGGATCACCACGATCATTTCGTCTGCAAGCTTTGCCTTGGAATTGCCACCGACGCCCCCATGTGCGGCTGGTGCGGCGAACGTCAAATCGGTGGTGGTGACCTTGTGTATAGCAGGCTACATGGTTGCGAATTTTGCGACGGTCAGCTGGGGTGGGAAGGTGACGGCTAAAACAAATGTGCAGCGGAGCCCAAAACTCACTACGGAACCCAATGGGGTTGAGCAACATTTTGGTCGATTTAAACGGAATGCAGTCTGAACAAATACAAATTTCAGTGGCGCTATTTGACCACTACTGGAAGCCCCCATTTCCCTGCAATGCATCTAAGAAACGACATCCGCAAACTCACTTAATTCTCGTCTTAGCGTCGCATCCGGTCACGGCCTCACCTACTTCTCACAGCTTACTCCCCCCTCAATTCCCGTCCATCTTGAGGGCGGAGATGAAGGCGTCCTGGGGGATGTCGACCTTGCCGAACTGGCGCATCTTCTTTTTCCCCTCCTTCTGCTTGTCGAGCAGCTTGCGCTTGCGCGTGATGTCGCCGCCGTAACACTTGGCGGTGACGTCCTTGCGCAATGCCGCGATCGTCTCGCGCGCGATCACCTTGGCCCCGATCGCCGCCTGGATCGGGATCTTGAAGAGGTGGCGGGGAATCAAATCCTTCAGTTTCTCGCACATCCCACGCCCGCGCGCCTCCGCCCGGTCGCGGTGCACGATGATCGAGAGCGCATCGACCGGCTCGCCGTTGACGAGGATGCCCATCTTGACGAGGTTGCCGGTCTCATAGCCGATGATCTGGTAGTCGAACGAAGCATAGCCGCGCGATACCGAGTGGAGGCGGTCGTAGAAGTCGAACACCGCCTCGTTGAGCGGCAGTTCGTAGACCACCATCGCCCGGCTGCCCGCATAGGTCAGCTCGATCTGGCGCCCGCGCCGGTCCTCGCAGAGCTTCAGCACCGCGCCGAGATACTCGTCCGGAACGAGGATCGTCGCGCGGATCCACGGCTCCTCGATGCGCTCGATCTTGACGACGTCCGGCATGTCCGCCGGATTGTGCAATTCGACCATCGAGCCATCGGTCATGAAGAGCTTGTAGATGACGCTCGGCGCCGTCGTGATGAGGTCGATGTCGAATTCCCGCTCGAGGCGCTCGCGTACGATCTCGAGGTGGAGGAGGCCGAGGAAGCCGCAGCGAAAGCCGAAGCCGAGCGCCGCCGACGTCTCCATCTCGAAATGGAAGGAGGCATCGTTGAGCCGCAGCTTGCCCATCGCATCGCGCAGGTTCTCGAAGTCCGCCGCGTCCACCGGAAAGAGCCCGCAGAACACCACCGGCTGGGCCGGCTTGAAGCCCGCGAGCGACGTCGCGCACGGCCGCTTGTCGTCGGTCACCGTGTCACCGACGCGGGTGTCCGCCACCTCCTTGATCGAGGCCGTGAAGAACCCGATCTCGCCCGGCCCGAGGCTGCCCGCCATCTCCTGCTTGGGACGAAAGACGCCGACCCGATCGACCGGATGCACCGCCCCCGTCGACATCAGCTTGATGCGCTGGCCCTTCTTGAGGAAGCCGTCGATCACCCTCACGAGCACCACCACGCCGAGGTAGGCGTCGTACCAGCTGTCGACCAGCAGCGCTTTGAGGGGCGCCTGCGGATCGCCCTTGGGCGCCGGCAGGCGTGTGACGATCGCCTCGAGCACGGCGGGGATGCCGAGCCCGGTCTTGGCCGAGATTTCGAGAGCCTCGGACGCGTCGAGCCCGATCACGTCCTCGATCTGCTCACGCACCCGGTCGGGCTCGGCGGCCGGCAGATCGATCTTGTTGAGAACGGGAACGATTTCGTGGTTGTTGTCGATCGCCTGATAGACGTTGGCGAGCGTCTGGGCCTCGACACCCTGGCTCGCGTCGACCACCAGGAGCGAGCCCTCGCAGGCCGCGAGCGATCGGTTGACCTCGTAAGCGAAGTCGACGTGGCCGGGTGTGTCGATGAGGTTGAGCTCGTAGGTCAGCCCGTCGCCGGCGGTGTATTCGAGGCGCACGGTCTGCGCCTTGATGGTGATGCCCCGCTCGCGCTCGATGTCCATCGAATCGAGCACCTGCTCCTTCATCTCGCGCTGCTCGAGCCCGCCGCAGGCCTGGATCAGCCTGTCGGCGAGTGTCGACTTGCCATGGTCGATGTGAGCGACGATGGAGAAATTGCGGATCCGCGCGAGCGGCGTTGCGCCGGGCGCGATGGCGGCCTTGCTGTCGGGTGTGCTGGTGCTCATGGCCGTGGATGTAGCACTGGCCTAGGCCGGGTCAAGCGGAGGCATCGGTTGTGCCCGCCCGCCTCGCGCTGTGAGCGCCTCGGCTGCCTCATCCGAGCGCAACGCTTGGCACCCAGAGATAGCCGTCCGGATCGATCAGACAGCACTCGCGCAATCCGTGCGGCTTGTCCATGCTGCCCGCGAGCACGATGTGCTCGCCCGCCCGCGCCCGCGCTTCCGCGTCATCGGGATCGCACCCGTAGAGCCTGAGTTCGACGCCGGCGCCGCGCCCCTCGAGCCCGGCAACGAGCCCCGAGACCGGATTGTCCAGATAGGTGTGGTCGGCGTGGAGCATGTACATCGCCCCCTGGTTGGTCAGGATCGCGAAGTCGGGATCACTGTAGACGACCGCCGAGGCCAGCACGTCGCGATGGAAGGCGAGCGCCCTCTCGACATCGGCAACGAGGAGGTTGACGCCGAGCCCCTTGGCGATCCCCCGCCCGAACCGGGCCGCATCCATGAACGGCTCGCCGACGCGCTTCTTCATCGCGGACCTCCGATCGCTCCGTCTGTGGCACCCAGATGCCCGCCGACGCTACTCCATCAGCATGCCCGGGGCCATTGTCATCTGATCGAGCATCGCCCGCACCCGTCCGAGCCGGGGATCATTGCGCGAAACCCGCCCGGCGAGCCCGCCGATCGGATCGTCCGCACCGAGCACGCGCGCCAACACCAGGGGGCCGGCCGCCGGATAGAGGTCGCGCCCGCGCGGATTGGCGATGGTGAGCACGGCGCCGCGAATATCGGTCTCGCCGAAGGAGATGTGGTAGGCTGTGATGAGGCGCGCCGAGCCGCGATCGAGTGTCACGAAATGCACGAGCGTCGAGCCCGGTGGCACCATGACGACCCCGCGCTGGCCATAACCCGGATTGCGGTCGACGAACACCAGCCCCGGCTCGCCCTCGTCCCAGGCGATCGAGAACGGATAGACCATCACCTCCGGCGTGCCCGTGAAAGTTGGGCGCACGCAGCGGTATTCGCCTTCGTAGTGCGAAAAGATCGCGCGGCTGTAGCCGCCGAGGCTGGTTGCCGCAACGCCGCCCGCGCCCGCGACGGTTGCCGCCGCGCCCGGGGGCTGGGCCGGACCTGGAGATGCTGGTCCCTCCAGCCCGAGCACCGCCTCGACCTTGACCAGCGTCTTGCGAGAATATTGGCCGCGCAGCAGACGGAAGATCGTCGACTCCCCGACCAGTGAGCGGTCCGCCAGCAGCCGCTGCGACCAGCCGCGCCGCTCCATCTCGCCGCGGATCCGCTCGACCGCGGGATCGCACGCGACCGCACCCGCGCCCGCCCCCGCATGTCGCTCGCTCCCGTCACCCACCGTCATTCTCCGGCGATCGCGGTGAACACCAGCGTCTCGTCGGTATGGCCTTCGACGCGGCAGGAGACGGTGGCCCGATCGGGCGCGCGCGCCGTCATGACGACCTTCGCGCCGTCCGCCGAGACCCACCCGCTCGCGGGATAGTCGATGCGCCCGCAGGTGACCGATTCCCGACCGATTTCGCCCGCGATCTCGCCGCCCCGGTTGACCGAGCCGCGAAAGAGTTCATCGCCCGTCCGCCAGCCGTGCAAGCGCATCAGGCCGCGCGGGTCGACATAGCGGAACACCCACTGCGAGCCTGCGACGGCCAGCTCCATCCGGCTGCCGTTGTGCATCCAGTAACGATGCGCCGGCCGCACCGTGATCTCCCCGTGGAGATGATGCGGCAGCGCCGCGGCGGAATCTCCCGCCACGAGGCCGAGCACCAGGGCGAGCATGCCGGCCGCCTCGCGCACCCCTGGACGCCCCGGGGGCGCGACAGCGTGCCGGCGCCCCTCACGCCCTGAAGTCACTGCCCTCGTCATCGAGGATGCCCATGATTTCGCGGAGGTGGTTCTCCGGCCCATTCTCGTAGGTCATCCATTGTTGCATGGTCTTGCGCGCGACCTCGTCACTGACGACGAGCAACTCGCGCCCGGTCATGTAGGCCGTCACGAGCGTCTCGGCCGCCCGCTCGAAATAGTAGAGATCGTCGAACGCCCAGGCGACGTTCGGCCCCGAGACCATGACACCGTGGTTGCCCATGACGAGGATCGGCTTGTCGCCGAACCGGCCGCACACCCGCTCGGCCTCATCGCCCATTCCCATCCCGTCGTAACCGTCGTCGAAGGCGAGGCGATCGTAGAACCGCATCGTGTTCTGGTCGATCGGCGGCATGCCCGGGTCCTTCAGTGTCGCCAGCACCGTGGCGTACTTGGAATGCACGTGCATGACGCAGCGCGCCTCGCGGCTGCGCCGGTGGATCGCCCCGTGCAATGCCCAGGCCGTGACATCCGGCGCGTCGGGCCGGTCCATGGTCTTGGGGTCGTTCGCATCGAGCAGGATGAGGTCGGACGCGCGGATCCGCGAGAAGTGCCGATTGCACGGGTTCATGAGGAACTTCGTGCCATCGTCGTTGACGGCCAGCGAGAAGTGGTTGGCCACCCCCTCGTGCATGTTGAGCCGGGCCACCCAGCGGAACGTGGCGGCGAGCTGGCAACGCTGCTCGTGGTAGGGATCGTTGTGGTGGAGTTGTGCGACGTGCAGAACCGACATGGTGCTCCTCTATCGGGTTGCGCCTCGGATTCCACTTCAGCTTTACCCGGCCCGGCCGATAAAGCAAAGTCCGCCCCGAACGCCGCCAACGCCCCAGACACCCGAGAGGACGCCATGCCCCGCAAGCTCACCGACTTCAAGGTCCTGACCTTCGACTGCTACGGCACCCTGATCGACTGGGAGAGCGGCATGTTCACCGCCCTTGCGTCGCTGACCTCGCGACTGCCGACCCCCCTCTCGCGCGATGCCATCCTCGAAGCGCACGCCCGCCACGAGAGCGCCCAGCAGGCCGACACGCCCGCGATGCGCTATTCCGAGCTGCTTGCCGTGGTCTATGCGCGCCTTGCCGCCGAATGGGGGCTGACGATCACCAACGCCGAGGCCGCCGCCTACGGCTCTTCGGTCGGCAACTGGCCGGCCTTTCCCGACAGCGCCGGCGCGCTGAAGGACCTCCAGAAGCACTTCAAGCTGGTGATCCTCTCGAACGTCGACCGGGCGAGCTTTGCCCGCTCGAACGAGAAGCTCGGCGTCACTTTCGATGCCATCGTGACCGCCGAGGACGTCGGCGCCTACAAGCCCTCGGACCTCAACTTCGACGAACTGCTGCGCACGATCACGGCGATGGGCCTGACGAAGGGCGACATACTGCACACCGCCGAGAGCCTCTTTCACGACCACGTGCCGGCCGCCCGCCATGGCCTCGCGCGTTGCTGGATCCATCGCCGTCACGCCCAAGGCGGTTTCGGCGCGACCCGCCCCGTCGACAACGCCCCCGACGTCGACTTCCGCTTCACCAGCATGCGCGAGATGGCGGATGCCGTGGCGAAGGAAGCCGCGGCGGGGTAAGGGGAGGGGAGTGGGTTGGGTCGTTCAAACGTGGGCTTGTGGGGAAACGATACTGAACGGCTGAATTGCGTTAATAAATCGTACAAAGAGGCAAGCACCCGAAGTGGGCATTGGTGCTTTGCGTCTTTTATGCAGTTTGTGCATTCTCTCGATATCCACAGTTGGTGCACTTCAGCCTTTGGCAACAACACGCGAGCCACTCCAAAGAGCGCATATGATCACCTCAACAATCCATGTTGACAAGCGCTTCCCGGGACCTCAAACAAGCCCCCGTCGCGACTGATTGATGGCTGGCGCTCTGCGCCAGCTCATATCCTGTCGACGTTTGACGCTCAATTGACGGCGATAATCGTTCAGATGGAATGTGATGACGATATGAACACGCGCAGACTAAGGCGCCTGCTGAAATGTTGTAAATTTCTATTTAGAACAATTATTGGAGGCAATCGTCTGCTCGCCTTTGTTTTTTATCTTTCCGTATTTTCATCCGTATTTTGGGCGATCTTGTTTTGGGAGCACTACGAGAAACTTCCCATGCATCTAGACAAAGCATGCGAGTCGACAGTCGACAGCGGCCTTGCTGGTTGGAATCGACTCGTGTGGTTTGCTGCAACGATTGCAATCGCTTTCAGCTTGGCATCCGGGTCCAGCAAGAAATTTTATGGACTTTCTGTGGCTTATTACGTTCCCTGGATTGTAGTTTTCATAAATGCGCAAATGTTTACGACATATATTCAATATGGGATTGTGTCGTCATCTGGCGATCCGGTGACCGCCTCCGACGTTCTCTATTTTACAATAATAACTTTTACAACGGTGGGCTTCGGAGACTTTCAACCGTGCCCGGCTGCTCGGCTATTTGCAGCACTCCACGGCTTCTTCGGAATTATCTGCGCGGCGTTGATAGCTATTTCATTGTCCAAGGCCGCCGATTCCACAAAGAATACTTGACCTACACCTCCAAAAATTGCGCCACGCTTGTTCGATTGCAGATGACTCGCAGGGATCGCGTTCACAAATCTCCACACAACGCATTAGGTTTGCTCAGCGTTGCAGCATATGCTCAGTTCCGACACGAGTCACCCTCCAGCCCATCCCCGGCTCGATCGCAATGCGAGCCCTCCCCACTCCCCCTCAAAAACTGACGCACGAGGCGCTGTCGATGCGCATCACCGAGTCCTGCCGGAACGCGGCCTTGTAGGCCGTGCGGATGGCTTCGATGCGCGCCTCGGCGTCAGCCGAGGGTCGATAGAGGATGATGACGAGGCGCGATAATTCCCTGACGATCACCTGCTCGGAATTGCGCCACTGGCCATAGCCCGAAAGGATCGTGAGCCCGTCCGGAAAGCGCGGCGTCACCTCGCGCCCGACGAAATCGAACCACTCGGCATCGGTCACCTCGGGGCCACCCGCTCGCGACATCCCGAAATAAAGCTCGAGCCGCGCCATCGACGCCGCGTCGGCGGGGCAGGTGAAGCCTGGCGCGATGGAAAAGCCGCCCTCTTTGGCATCCGCCGGCAGGCCGCCGGCAAAGGCAAGGACAGTGAGGATCGAGAGGATCGGGTTACGCATGGAACTTGTCCGGCTCTGGCATGGATCGATCGACCGCATCGGCAGTTTGCTCTGGCAGCTTTGGCGCGAAACGAAAAGCGATCACGGCTTCGGCGGCGGCGCCAGCCGCTGCCGCCGGCCCGCAGCCAACCATACCCCGGAGACGACGACCAGCCCCGAGACCCCGACCGTGAGGCCGACCACGGCCAGCGCCAGCATCGTCCACCAGCGCTCGGGTGCGATCGGCTCGGGTGCCAGCGCGTGGCCGACCGTGGTCCACGCCGCGATGCCACCGACGCCGAGACCCCCGAGCGCGACCACCCAAGCCGCCGAGAGAGCGGCCGTGCGGGCCCGCGAAGCCAGCGGCCACCATGCCGCCAGCCGCCGCGCGAGCCACGAAGCGAGCGCCAGCGCCGGCATCCCGAGCACGATGAGCCCGCCCGCATCGATCAGAACCGTCATGACGTGGTCGGCGAACCCCTGGCCGTGATGCTCGCCGACATGGGCCGCGGCCGGCCCGGCCGCCGATAGCACCATCATCGCTGCTGCGAGCCCCGCACCGAACCACACTGCGAGCCATGCGCGGTGTGCACGCCTGCTCCGCCACGCACCCGCCCGTTCCAGCATCGTGTCGACCTCGTCCTCGTCATCGTGATAGTGAGCCCCACGCTCTCCCCTCTCGAGGCGACGTGGAGCGCCAGGGGAGAAACATGACCGATACGGCAGGCGAGGCCGGCGGAAAAGCGCTTGACCCGGACGCTTCGGCGCCCCGCTCCCAGCGCCTCGGCGTGCTCCTGGCCGTCGCCACCACCTTCGTGTTCACGATCCAGGACGTCCTGACCAAACTCCTCATCGTCGATTATCCGGTGACCCAGCTGCTGCTGGTGCGCTTCTGGATATTCGCCACCTTCATGGTCGCCATGCTGCTCGCGACCCGCGGCCTTGCCGGTCTGAAAGCGGCCGCCAACGCCAACCGGCCGGGCCTGCAGATCGCCCGCTCCGTGCTCCTTCTCGTCGAGATCGGACTCTTTGCCTCAGCGCTCTATTTCCTCGGCCTCGCGGAACTGCACGCCATCCTCGCCGTCGCCCCCCTCATCGCAACGGCACTCGCCCGCCCGCTGCTCGGCGAAAAGGTCGGCTGGCGGCGCTATCTGGCGGTCGCCGTCGGCTTCGTCGGCGCCCTCGTCATCATCCGGCCCGGCACCGGCGTCTTCGGCATCGGCTCGGTGATCGCGCTCGCGACGTGCTTTTCCTGGGCGCTCTACAATCTGCTGACGCGTCTCACCATGCGCACCGACGGCATGGAGACGGGGCTGCTCTATACCGGCGTCATCGCGGCGCTCGCCGTCACGCCCTTCGGCATCGGCGACTGGCGGCCCATGACCGGGGACGCCTGGACGCTGCTGATCGCCCTCTCGCTGACGGCGATCGGCGGCCATGGCCTGCTGATGCTGGCCCTGCGCCATGCCGACGCCTCGGTCATCCAGCCACTGCTCTATATGATGCTGGTCTGGGCCACGCTGTTCGGCTTTGTCATCTTCAGCGAATTGCCGGACCTCTGGACCGTGGTCGGCGCGGTCATCGTCGTGGCAAGCGGACTGTTCGTCATCTGGCGTGAGCACCAGCTCGCCCGCCGGCAAGCGCGCCAGCCAACGCCAGCGACGGCGGACTGATCACCCGCCGCCTCGTCTGGTCGGCTCGCCGCCGGATCGGAGCCGGCCCCTCAGAGTTGGCCGTTCGCCTCGATGACGTCCTCGAAAGTCCGCAACCCCGACCGAGGCGCATTGACCAGCACCGCCATGTTGCCCGGCAGATGCTGGTTCTTCCACATCCGGGTGTGCGCCTTCGGGATATCGCCCCAGGGGAACACCTCCGACATGCATGGGTCGATACGCCGTTCGAGGACCAGCTTGTTGGCCGCGGCCGCCTGCTTGAGGTTGGCGAAATGCGAGCCCTGCACGCGCTTCTGGTGCATCCAGAGATAGCGCGCGTCCATGGTCAGGTTGTAGCCGGTCGTGCCGGCGCAAATGACCACCATACCGCCGCGTTTGACGACCTGGACCGAGACCGGGAACGTCGATTCTCCTGGATGTTCGAACACGATGTCCGGGTTCACGCCCTTGCCGGTGATGTCCCAGATGGCCTTGCCGAACTTGCGCATCTCCGCGAGCCAGGATTGATACTCCGGCGTTCCCACCTTCGGCAGCTGGCCCCAGCAATCGAATTTCTTGCGGTTGATGACGCCACGGGCGCCGAGCTGCCTGACGAAATCGAACTTGTCGTCCTCCGAGACGACTCCGATCGCGTTGGCGCCCGAGGTGGCGCAAAGCTGGATCGCGAACGAGCCGAGGCCGCCCGACGCGCCCCACACCAATACGTTGTCGCCCGGTTGCAGCTCGTGCCCCTTGTGTCCGAACAGCATTCGATAGGCGGTTGCGAGTGTGAGGGTGTAGCAGGCCGCCTCCTCCCAGGTGAGGTGCTTGGGCCGTTCCATGAGCTGACGGTCCTGAGCGCGGCAAAACTGGGCGAACGAGCCGTCCGGCGTCTCGTAGCCCCAGATGCGCTGCGAGGGCGAGAACATCGGGTCGCCGCCGTTGCACTCCTCGTCGTCGCCGTCGTCCTGGTTGCAGTGGATGACGACCTCGTCGCCGACCTTCCAGCGCTTCACCTTGGAGCCGACCGCCCAGACGATACCGGAGGCATCGGAACCGGCGATGTGATAGGCGTTCTTGTGCACGTCGAACATCGACACCGGCGTGCCGAGACCGGCCCAGATGCCGTTGTAGTTCACACCACCGGCCATCACGAGAACGAGCACGTCGTGGCTGTCGAGCGCCCAGGTCGGCACGACCTCGACCTGCATGGCCTGCTCGGGCGGCCCCTGTCGTTCCTTGCGGATGGCCCAGGCATACATCCTGGATGGCACGTGCCCGAGCGGCGGGATCTCGCCGAACTCGTAGAGGTCCTTCTGCTCCGAACGGTATGCCAGCCTGCCTGGCGCCGCTTGCCCGGCGTCATCCTTGCTCATCGTGTTCGCCCTTGTCCCATTCCGTCATCCGGCCCGCAATTCACCGGTTGCGGGTCGAATGACAGGTTTTCGCATTGCAATAACGATTTCAAGAGAATTCCGCAGTGCAGCATGCCACCCGAAGGAGGGGGGAGCCCCTTGGATAGGGCCATGTTCGCGGCAGGCACATCCGCGCCCACCCTCGAAACGTGGGACGTCTAGAAACAACCGGCCAGCGTCGCCATGAGCCGCTTGAAGAACAGCACTTCGGCGTAGCGCACCTGCAGGATGGCCGCGACCAGGGCCAGCGCGACCGCACCGACAACAGCAACACCCACAACTAGCTTGTCGCCTCGGCTCATGCTCTCGTTCCATGGCCTGCGGGGCCGCCCACCGGCAGAGCCCTTCGGCAAGGCGCCTGCCCGGTGGATATTGCCCACCCGGCGCCGCACCCGCAATCGTCCCATCGGACCGCCTCACGATCCCCCGTGGAGGAGGCGTCGCAATTTTGCGAGCGCCCCTTCGGCCGACTCGCCGAGCCCGATGATGGCGTGGTATCGGCCCGTCGCATCGAGCAGATAGACTCCGGCGGAATGGTCGATGGTGTAGTCGGCCGCCGAACCTTCCAGAACGACCTTGCGATATGTCACGCGAAAGCTCCGCGCGGCCGCTTCGGTGACCTCGGGGCCGGCGTGGAGTCCGACGATCCGCTCGTCGAAAGCAGCAAGGTAGTCCCGAAAGCCGCTGGCATCGCCCTGCGGCACATCGCGTTGGGGATCGAGCGTCACCGCATACCAATCGATCCGTCCGGCGTCCGAACCGAGTGCCGCCATCCATCCCGCCATGTCGGCGAGCGTCGTCGGGCAGACGTCCGGGCAATGCGTGAAGACGAATGTGACGACCGAAGCCCGCCCACGGAGCGCCGCCTCGTCGACCCGCCTGCCGTCCGTGGTCAGATGGTCGAGTTTGGGCCGGATGGCTGGCTCGCGGGCCGTCAGGTCGGCGATCCGATTGCCGAGAGCAGCAACGAGACCAGGCTGGTGGAACGAGACGAGCGCGAGCCCGACGGCCACCCCGACCGCGCTGCCGACGCCCAAAGCGCGCACGCGCGCCCACCTCGGCACGGCCACCTCCCCTCGCACCTACGTCCGCTGCGACCCCGATATCCGGCGACCCGCATTCGATGGCACGCAAGGCCGCTTTCGGCAACTCGCGACGCACGCGAGCCGCCGGCTCAGGCCTCGACCATCAACGGCTCGGCCGGTGCCCGCGCATCCAGCAACGACATGTCGATGTCCGCCTCGAGCAGGAAGACGCCGACCCGGGCACCCGACTGGTGGCGGATTTCGACCGGACCGCGGAATTCCAGCACTTCGATCTCGAGTTCGAAGAAGTAGGGCAGCCGCACCACGCGATCGAGAACCAGCAAGGCCCCCTTTTGGGAAACGTTGCGCACCATGCAGGCGATTGCCGGAAGCCCCCGCACCCTCACCCAGCCGTGCAGGCTGGTGGTGCGACGGCCGAAGCGGCGGCGGTCCCTGCGCGCGCGAGCTGTGCTCATCGCTTCATCCTCATGACAGATGCAGCTCCGGCACCTCTTCCACCGGACAAGAACCTTACACTACACGGAACAACTGACTGGCCCGTTAACCGGTTCGGTACGATCGTCGCGATCACCCCACCCCGCACGATCACGGCTTTTGCATTGCAGCAAGATCTGGCTAGAGTCGCCCGACGGCCAATCAGCAGAACAGGCAAGACCATGGCGGACGACAGGCGCGCGAACACGAAGGATCGATCCGAGGGCAGCTTGTCATCGCCCCGGCGTGACGAGCCATGGCTCATCCGCACCTACTCCGGCCACTCGACGGCCGCGGCATCCAATGCCCTCTATCGCTCAAATCTGGCCAAGGGCCAGACCGGCCTCTCTGTGGCCTTCGATCTGCCGACCCAGACCGGCTACGACGCCGACCACGCGCTCGCGCGTGGCGAGGTCGGCAAGGTCGGCGTGCCCATCGGCCATCTCGGCGACATGCGCACGCTGTTCGAGGGCATCCCACTCGCGCGCATGAACACCTCGATGACCATCAACGCGACGGCCCCCTGGCTGCTCGCCCTCTACATCGCTGCCGCCGACGACCAGGGCGCCGACCGCAAGGCGCTCTCCGGCACCGTCCAGAACGACATCATCAAGGAATATCTCTCTCGCGGCACCTACGTCTTCCCGCCGGCTCCCTCGCTGCGGCTGATCAAGGACGTGATCTGCTACACCTGCCGGGAGGTGCCGAGCTGGAACCCGACGAACGTCTGCTCCTATCACCTCCAGGAGGCGGGTGCGACGCCGGAGCAGGAATTGGCCTACGCACTCGCCACCGCGATCGCCGTGCTCGACACCGTGCGCGCCTCGGGTGAGGTGACACAGGCGGAATTCCCCGCCGTGGTCGGCCGCATTTCTTTCTTCGTCAACGCGGGCCTGAGATTCGTCACCGAGACCTGCAAGATGCGCGCCTTCACCGAACTCTGGGACGAGATCACCCGTGAGCGCTACGGTGTCGCGGATGAAAAGCATCGTCGCTTCCGCTACGGCGTGCAGGTCAACTCCCTCGGCCTCACCGAGCAGCAGCCGGAGAACAACGTCTACCGCATCCTCCTCGAGATGCTGGCCGTGACGCTCTCCAAGGGCGCCCGCGCCCGCGCCGTCCAGCTCCCCGCCTGGAACGAGGCGCTCGGACTGCCGCGCCCCTGGGACCAGCAGTGGTCCATCCGCATGCAGCAGGTCCTCGCCTACGAGACCGACCTCCTCGAATGCGGCGATATCCTCGAAGGCTCGACCGTCATCGCCGCGCGCGTCGCCGAACTGAAGGCCGAGGCACGGCGCGAACTCGCCGTCATCGAGGAGATGGGCGGCGCGGTCGCCGCCATCGACTATATGAAGCGCCGCCTCGTCGAGTCGAACAGCGCCCGCCTCGCGCGGATCGAAAGCGGCGAGCAGATCGTGGTCGGCGTCAACCGCTGGACCGAGACCGAGCCCTCACCGCTCGCCGGTGGCACCGACGCCGCGATCCTCACCGTCCCGGACCACGTCGAGCCCGGACAGATCGCCCGCCTCGAGGCCTGGCGCGCCGCGCGTGATGCCGCCGCCGTCGCCAGTGCCCTCGCCGACCTCGAGAGCGCCGCGCGCGAGGGGCGAAATATCATGGAGCCCTCGATCGCCGCCGCCAAGGCCGGAGTGACGACCGGCGAGTGGGGCGCCTGCCTCAGGTCCGTCTTCGGCGAATACCGCGCCCCGACCGGCGTCGGCCAGGCCCGATCGGCACCGACGGACGGTCTGGAAGGCGTGCGCACCGCCGTCGAGGCGGCCTCCGCCCGGCTCGGGCGCAGGATCAAATTCTTGGTCGGAAAGCCCGGTCTCGACGGTCACTCCAACGGCGCCGAGCAGATCGCGGTGCGCGCCCGGGACGCCGGCATGGAGGTCGTCTACGAAGGCATCCGCCTGACGCCCGCCCAGATCGTCAACGCCGCCCTCGAAGAGAGCGTCCACGTCGTCGGACTTTCCATCCTCTCCGGCAGCCACGTCGCGCTCGCGAGCGAGGTGGTTGACCTCATGCGCCGGGAGGGCCTCGGCGACGTGCCGGTCATCGTCGGTGGCATCATCCCGCCAGAGGATGCCTCGAGGCTGCGGAGCGCCGGCATCGCGGCGGTCTTCACACCGAAGGACTACCAGCTGAACGAGATCATGGCCGAGATCGTCCGCCTCGTGGATGGAACGGCCGCCGCGGCGTGAGCCGCCATGACGCAACCCCGGCGTTGCCGGCGGGCGATGTCCGTCTGCTTGCCAGGCAAGGAGTTGAAAGCATGTCGAGGTTGCTCGTCGCCGCAGGTGGAAAATGGGATCCGGCCCTGCGTGATCTGGCCCCGGAGATCGAACTGCGGCGCACTGACGACATGGGCGACCCCTCGGCGATCGACTATGCGCTCGTCTGGATGCCGCCGGAGGGGCTCCTCGCCTCGCTGCCCAACCTCAAGGTGATCTTTTCCGCCGCGGCCGGCGTCGACCACATCCTGCGCGATCCGAGCCTGCCGCGCCATCTGCCCATCGTGCGCATGTCGGACCCCTACCAGGGCGCCATGATGGCCGAATACGCGATCTACGCCGTCCTGCATTTTCACCGCTTCTTCGACGTCGTCGCGCGCAGCGAGGCCGAGCACCGCTGGGACGAGCAGCCGGTCATTTATACGCCTTCCAAGACCGTCGGCGTCCTCGGGCTCGGCGCCATCGGCCAGGAGGTTGCGCGCAGGTTCGCCCTGCTCGGATTTTCCGTGCGCGGCTGGGGTCGCACGCCGCGAATGATCGAAGGTCTGGCGACGCACCATGGCCCGGCCGGCCTCGCCGAGATGCTGCCGCTCTGCGACTACGTCGTCTGCGCGCTGCCGCTGACGCCCGAGACGAAAGGTCTGATCGGCGCCGATTTCCTCTCCCGGATGCGGGCGGGCAGCGCGCTCGTCAACATCGGTCGCGGCGGCCACGTTGTCGACGACGACCTCATTGCCGCGATCGACAGCGGCCACCTGCGTGGCGCGTTCCTCGATGTCACTTCGCCCGAACCGCTGCCGGCCGCTCACCCTTTCTGGTCCCATCCGCGAATCCGCATCACGCCCCACATGGCTGGCGAGTTGCATCCGCCGACGGCGGCCCGCTCCGTCATCGCCAATATCCGACGGTTCGAAGCGGGCGAGCCGCTGTCGAATGTCTACGACGGCGATCGCGGCTATTGACGAGGCGCCTTCATTCGCCGAGTTCGGCGCGCACCCAGTCCTGGAAGCGCTTGACGAAGTATTCCTCCGGCATCAGCACGCCCTGCTCGAACGGCGCGGCGTGCAGACCGCGCTGATTGAGTTCGCTCACCGCCGCGTCCTGCTCCATGACGAGCTTTGCGAAATCGACCACGTTCGTCGTGTCATAGTCCGGATCGGCGAGTGTCTCGGGCGGGAAAAGCCATTCGGCGACGAGTTCGGTCTGCTCCGGCCCTTTCGGCAGCATGTGCACGATCCGCATGTGGTCGGGATATCCGGCGATGAACATGGAGGGCCAGATCGTCGCATAATGGTGTCCGCGCGCGAGATCCGCCGCCGAGAGGGATGGAATGACGCGGCCCTGCGCGCGTCCATCCATCGACCAGGTCTCGGCGCCCTCGCGCATCCCGCCCTTGTAGCGTGGGTCCGCGTCGTCCTGATGCTCGACCCAGTCCGGCAGGTCACGTGCGAGCATGATGCGCCGGGAATACATGGGCACGAGATCGACCAACTCGGGATGCACATTCGGGCAGTGCAGGCACTCGTTGAAATTCTCCCAGAACGTCTTCCAGTTGCAGTTCATCACCGTGCGCCAGGTGTGCCCGACCACGAGATCCTCGAGCGGGAAATTGGCGAGGTTTTCGGCATCGCGCTGGAAAACGGTGCGCGCATCGAACGTGGCGTTCGCGTCGAGATTGATGAAGACCGAACCGCGCCACTCCCCGAGCGCCACGGGAAACAGGGAATAATCGCCCTTGGAGAATCCCTCCGGCTCGCTGAACGAGGTCGTGCGCACCAGCCGCCCGTCGTCGGCCGCGAACGACCACTGATGATAAGGGCAGACGAGGAGCTTCGACTTGAGCCGGCCCTCGTGCTGTGTGCAGAGGAGCGAGCCGCGGTGCCGGCAACTGTTGTAGAAGGCCTTGAGCACCCCTTGCCCGTCGCGCAAGACGACGATGTTCTGGTCCCCGACCGTGAGCGTGCGATAGCAGAGCGGCTCGGCGAGCGCGGTGCTCCGGCACACGTACAACCAGCCGCGCCGCCAGATCGTGGCGAGTTCGCGGGCGTGGTGGGCCGGATCATGATACCAGCTCGCCGGCAACGACGGCTCGGCCCGCTTCAGGGCATTGTATTCGACATCCTTTTCCTGGATGCGGCGCTCGGACATCACGGCCCTCCAAAATGCTTGCCCGCCCATTCGTCCCGACGTGCGGCCGGCCGTTCCGGCCGGCCGCGCCTAGCAGCGCGCGAGCACTCCGTTCAGCTGCCTGCCCGAACAGAATATTCCGCCCCAGTGGTATCCAATGCGACCGCCCTGGAAGCGGATCCGGTACCAGTAGTAGCCATTCATCTCCACGCCCGAGTTCAGCAGGACGGTGATCGGCTCGCCTTCGCGCAGCGAGGCAACACGCGGGCGCTCGATATATGGCCCCTCGCGCACGATGCCACCATAGGAGCGGCCCGGCATCGGCATGAGGTTGTTCTCGTCCACCACGACCTGGGCGATGCAGCCGTCTGTTTCGGGCACCTGTACGAAGCCCGGTCCGCAGGGATCCTCGCCATCGACGTTCGCGTTGCGCTGGCAGCGCCCGTTGACCAGTTCGAAGCCGACCGGGCACTGGTCGCCCTGCCCGCCGTTCTGGTTGCCGGCATAGCCGCCACCGCCGCCCGCATAACCGCCGCTGCCTCCGCCGCCGCCGGCGTAGCCTCCTCCGTTGCCCCAACCGCCCGCCGAGCCACCCGACGAACCACCGTTGTCGTATGAACCACCCGCCGACCCGCTGTTGTCGTAAGAACCGCCATCGGCCTGTGTGTCGCCGCTCGAGCCGTCTCCGCCCTCGAGCTGCGCGATGCGCTCGTCATAGGCGTTCGCGATGCAGATCACATCGTTGCGGCAGGCGTTGCGCGAGATCAGCCAGCCACGCTGCTCGTTTCTGAGATTGCGTAGCGCGGCGCCATGGAATTGTGCCCCGAACTGCTCGTAGACCACGTTGAGGATACGATCCAGGCGGATCAGAAATCCATGCCGGCAGATGGTTCGCTCCGCCGCACCCTGCGGATTATCGCAGAAGTCGGCGGCGCGCGCCGGAGCGGGCGCCAATCCGAGCAGCACGAGCACGAAGAACGCACCGGCTGGTGCAGCCCACGGTCTGCGCACAATACCCATTTGCCTTCTCCCTGCGGGGGTGGCGATTGCTTCGGCGCTCCGCCGGTCGCCGTCCCGAGACGACTTCGCCGCCAGTTGACCACCACGCCGCACGGCGCGCAATCCCCCTGCCCGGCCCAGCGCTCGGACCCGGTGCGCAGCGAAAAAAAAGGCACCCCCGGCGGGGGTGCCCCGTCATGCCCGACCTATGCGACCCGCTTCAGCGCTTGTCGCCCTTCTCGGCGTCGTCGTCGTCGTCATCCTCGTCGTCGTACTCGTCGTCGTCGAAGTCGTCGTCGTCGATGTGCTCCGAAGTCATCAATCCGATCGCCGCGCCGGTTGCGTCCGACACGACGGCCATCCGACCGACCCCGTCGACATCGAAAGCCTCCCGAAGCACGGTGCCACCGGCTGCCTTGACGCTCTCGATGCGGCTGTCGACGTCGTCCACCTCGAGGTAGCTGAACCAGTGCGAGGGCGTTCCAGCCGGCAGATTGGCCGGCATCTGCATGATGCCCGCCACGGCCTCGTCGCCCATCACCGCGACCCAATAGCTGCCGCCGTCGGGCATCAGCATGCGATCGTATTCCCAGCCCACGGCCTCGGCGTAAAAGGCCTTGGCCCGCTCGACGTCGTGGGTGATCAGTTCATTCCAGCTGAATGTCGCATGAATCATGGACACGCTCCTCGTTGAAATCGTTAGGCGGCCTCGCCCGTGACGGCGCGCCGCGGCGCGCGCGACCCTACGCCTCCGGGCAGCGACACCCAAGGGAATTCTAGCGATACCCGGCACCGCCGGCGCGCGCGCCCTCTCGCACCTCGGGCAAGGGGTGCGCACCCGGCACGGCTCGGCTATGGAGGGGCGCCGTAGGGAGCACCATGCCCTCCACGCCCCGCGCTTTTGGATCTCTCCGCGATGCTCGCCGAAACGCTGTCCGAGGTTCTTTCGACGGTGACACCGGTCTTCGGTCTCATCGCGCTCGGCTATGCGAGCGCGCGCACCGGTCTCCTCGCGGCCTCCGCCGGCGCCGGCCTTTCCGCCTTCGTCTTCACCATCGCGATGCCGGCCCTGCTGTTCCGCACCCTCGCGACGGTCGAGGCGCCGCCTGCCGATCAGGTCCTTCTGCTCGTCGGCTACATGAGCGCGGTGGCGGCGACCTGGCTCATCGCCAGCCTCGTATCGCTCTTCGTCCTGCGGCGGCCGCCGTCCGACAGCGCCGCCATCTCCATGGCCGCGGCCTTCGGCAACACCGTGATGCTCGGCATTCCGCTGGTTCTCGGCCATTTCGGCGAAGCCGCCCTGGCCCCGCTCGCGGCCATCATCGCCATCCACGCGCCGTTGCTCTGGCTCGCCGCGACGCTGCAGATCACTTGGACGACACCGCGCGCGGCGACCTCGACGATGGAGACGCTGCTCGCGCTCACGCGCGATCTCGCCCGCAACCCGATCATCCTCGGCATTGTCCTCGGCTCGCTCTATGGCCAGACCGGCCTGCCGATCCCCGGCGTCGCCGACAAGCTTCTCGCGCTCCTGGCCGCAGCCGGCGTGCCCGGCGCGCTATTTGCCCTCGGTATGAGTCTGGCGCAGTATTCCCTCACGGCGCAACCGGCGAGCCTACTGGCCACGACCGCGATCAAGCTCGTCATGATGCCCGCCCTCGCCTGGCTGATCGCCGGTCCGCTGCTCGGCCTCGCGCCCCTCTGGATCGGCGTCATCGTGCTGCTCGCGGCGGTCCCGACCGGCGCCAATGCCTACCTATTTGCGAGCAAGCACGAGTGCGCGGTAGGCACCGTCTCGGGTGCCATCGCATTGGGCACTCTGATCTCGTTCGCCACCATCTCGGCACTTCTCGTGCTGCTGTCGCCCTGACGTCGAGGGCCTCAGGCGGCGACGGGCTCTTCCACGTCGCAGCCGGCAGCGAACGGCCCGTCGCGGACCACCGCACGGGCGGAGCCACCCACTCGGATGCGCTCCATCTCCGAGCGGATATCTCCGATGGCGAGTTCGACGTAGTCGAGCTTGGCCGCCGCCTCGATATGGCAGCGACCGGCGGTGCGCGAGCGCTCGGCCGCGCGCGCGACGTGCTGCTCCAGCTTGCCCAGTTGCGCGCGCGGCGTCAGGACCGGCGGCTCGCCATGAGGCACGACCATCGGCACGCTCACGGCCTGGCCGTCCTTGCGGCGCCGCAGCCCGGCGCCCGCCTCCATGATCCGCCGCCGGGCCGCATCCCAGAACGCCGCGATCGCCCGCGATGCCCGAACCAAGCGCACCCGGATGGGATCGCCGACAAGCAGGCCGACCAGCGCCGCCGCGATCAGGAGGGAAAAGCATGACCAGAGCCCGGCCGGAGCGGCGTTCGATCTGAGGCGTTCGGACATGCGATGGTATTCCAGTTCACTCGTCGATCGGGATGGCGCCGGATGGATTCGGCTACCGCTTCGAGAGAACTTCGTCCGGAATTGTTAAAATACTGTTGTTCAATGTTTTTCGTGATAACTCTCCGGCGTCGGCCAACCGACCGCACCGTCACCCGCGCCAGCGGCGAGGTGCATGCCAATCGCGGCCTCACAGAGCGCGCGAATTTCCTCCACCGTGACGCCGGCCCGCCGGAGGCTCGCGAGACTCCGGTCGCCCGCGCTCTTCGATAGTTTTCGTCCACTATCGTCCCTGAGGAGACCATGATGATGATAGATCGGCGGCGTGATCCCGAGCAGCGCCTGCAGCAGTCGGTGGAGATCGGTCGCCCGCTCGAGGTCGGCGCCGCGCGTGACGTGCGTGATCCCTTGCGCCGCATCGTCGACGACCACGGCGAGATGATAGCTCGTTGGAGTGTCACGGCGCACGATGATCGCATCTCCCCAGATGGCGGGATCGGCCGGCCGTTGCCATGACTTTCCTTCCGCATCGAAGCTTTCGATCATCAGCGGCCACGACCCGCGCTGACGCGCCGCCGCGATCGCCTTCCCCATGTCGATACGCCAGGCCGGACGATCACCGCGCGCGAGTCGCTCTTCGATCTCGCCGGGTGTCAGCTGGCGGTCGCCCCCCGGGTAGTGCGGCTGGCCATCGGGGTCCACCGGCCAGCTCTCGGCGCGCAACGAGGCCTGCGCGGTTGCCTCGTCCACCGCGGACCGAACCTCACCGCGGCTCTGGAAGCTCGCATAGAGGAGGCCCGCCCCCTCGAGCCGTCCCGCCGCCTCGCCATAGAGCGCAAAGCGCTCCGACTGGCGCACCACCTCGCCCGACCAGGCGAGCCCGAGCCAGGTGAGGTCATCCATGATGCCGCGAACATAGGCCTCGCGCGTGCGCACAGTATCGATGTCCTCGATCCGCAGCAGAACCTCGCCGCCGAGCCGATCGGCGAAGGTCCAGGTAACGAGCGCGGAAAGAGCATGGCCGGCGTGCAATGGGCCGTTCGGGCTCGGCGCGAACCGGAGGCGAGGGCGCCGCGCTCCATCCGGCGAGCCTTGCGCTGGCCTCGCGTTCTTGGGAACAGTCTCCCGGCCCTTCGTCACGTCACGCCTCCGGATCGCCGTCCGGGCGTTGCATCGATCGAGCCCTCATCGGAACCGGAGCCCATCGCTTGCAGCCGCCCGCAACCATCGAGACCATGGCCGACATCGAGGTCGGCGTGAAGGCGCTGGCGGCGCACTGCCCTGCCATGGCACGCGCGTGGCGCGTCGCCGGACTGCCACCGCTGCGCCGTGACGCCGGCGGTTTCGAGGGGCTCGTTCGGATCGTCATCGGCCAGCAGGTCTCGACCGCGAGCGCGCGGGCGATCCATGCGCGGTTCGCGAATGCCCTCCAACCCCTGACGCCTGGGACGGTACGATCCGCGACCGACGACGAACTGCGCGCCGTCGGACTGAGCCGTCCCAAGATCGCGACCATCCGCGCCGTGGCTGAGGCTTTCGCGACGGGCGCTATTGCGGCGGACGATCTGGCTGGGCTCGGGGAGGACGAATTGCGCCGCCGCCTGCTGGCGATCCATGGCATCGGGCCGTGGAGTTGCGACATCTACCTCCTGTTCGGGCTCGGGCGTGTCGACGCATTCGCGCCGGGCGACCTCGCGCTGCAGGTGGCGGCGGGCGAACTGTTCGATCTCGAAACCCGCCCGGACGCGCGGGCCCTCGCTCTGTTGTCCGAACGCTGGCGCCCGTGGCGCGGAGTCGCCGCGCGGTTGCTCTGGGCTTACTATGGCAAACGGCGAGAGGGTGCGGCCACCGCCACCGAGGCGCAGGAGATCGCCCCGGGCATGCCGATCTAGAACGACCAGCGCGAGGGGAGGCGCGGCGAGCCGATGACCAAGGCAACTCTGGACGGGCCGCGCTTCGGGCCCTCGAACGGCGGCCCGCCGCGCCACCTCGTCGTGCTCCTTCACGGCTACGGCGCGAACGGCGACGATCTGATCGCGCTCGCTCCCCCGCTCGCCGAGGCACTGCCGGACACTGTGTTCGTTGCGCCAGACGCGCCGGAGCGCCTGCCGTTCGAGGTGTTCGGCGGGCGCCAGTGGTTCGCTCTCTCGGACCTTTCGCCGCGTGAGATCGCGGCCGGTTCCGCCGCTGCCACTCCACCGCTCGAGGCGTTCCTTTCTGCCGAGTTGGCCCGCTGGAGCCTGCCGCCCGGAGCGCTCGCCCTCGTCGGATTTTCCCAGGGCACCATCATGGCCCTGCACGCCGGGTTACGCCGCACCGTCGCCCCGGCCGCCATCGTCGGCTTTTCGGGCGCCCTCGCCGCTCCCGACCGGCT
Source organism: Hyphomicrobiales bacterium (assembly GCA_016125495.1). NCBI lineage: Bacteria > Pseudomonadati > Pseudomonadota > Alphaproteobacteria > Hyphomicrobiales > Hyphomicrobiales bacterium. The sequence continues at coordinate 126,462 of WGLQ01000027.1, forward strand.
TGCCGGCGAAATCCGTGCCCGTCCGCCGGTTCTCCTCGTTCACGGCGCCCTCGACGATGTGATCCCGGCGGCCGCGAGCGGGCTCGCCGCCCGCGTTCTCGAAGGCCTCGGCGTCGCAGTCGAAACGCGCATCCGCCCGTCGCTCGGCCACGGCATCGACCCCGAGGGCCTAGAGCTGGCGCGCGCCTTCCTCGCCCGCGCGCTCGGCAGGGCTCCCGAGGGACCGGAGCAAGCCGAATGACCACACCCACCGGCGCCTCGGTGCTCCCCGACCGTGAGCGGATTTTGCCGGCGGGTCTGCGCCCCGGCGCCGAATTGTTGGCGGAGGGCCGTGAGCAGGCGGGCAGGACGCTCCTCGGCTCCTGCCCATTCCTCACGGCCAACGGGGTCGTATGCGAGCACGACTTCAAACGCCGGATGGCCGCCGATGGCCGCATCATGCAACACGCACAGATCGGTTTTCGCAGCCTCGAGCGCACCGTCACCGCGGCCCGCGAGGTACATGCCCGTGCCGGAGAGAGAGGCGCCCGCGTCGACCGCTACGGCATCTGCCTCGATTGGACGATGGGGCTTCCGGTCGGCGAACGCCGCGCCGTCCCGGCCGGCACCGGCCTCGTCCTCGACGACCTCGATCAGTTCTATGCCATCAGCCATGCCGCCCCGGTCGCCCCGCACTTCGGCGACTTCGTGCTCGGCTTTCCGGCGGCCCTCGAGAACACCCGCGCGGCCCTCGCCGCCGGCTCGACGGCCATCGGCAACCTCGGCCAGTATTTCGCGTTCCGCCTGCCGGGCCGTGACGATGACCGCGCCGCCACCGAGGCGACCGTGATCGCACTCGGCCTCATCGCCGCCACGCCGGCCCCCATCCTCGTGCACTCGAACCTCGACGATGGATTTGCCGCGCTCTTCACCGATCTCGCCTGCAGCCTCGGCGCCGTCCTCCTCGAGCAGCATGCCATCGAGCATTTGATCGGCGCGCGCCTCGCCCACTGCTATGGCCACCATTTTTCCGACCCGGTGCGCCGTGCCGCCTTCCAGATCGCCCTTTCCCGCGTGACCAATGCCCCCGGAACCATGGTCTACGGCAACACCACCGCCTATCGCGGCACCCCATCGGAGAATTTCGCGAGCCTGGCGAGCTATCTCGTCGTCGATCTGGCGGGCCAGCGCCGGTTCGCCACCGGTCACGCCATCAATCCGGTTCCGGTCACCGAGAACGAGCGCATTCCCGAGATCGCCGAGATCGTGGAGGCTCAGTGCTTCGCCCACCGCCTCGCCGAGCGCACCGCCGACCTCGCACCGCTCATCGACCTTTCGGCGGCCGTGCGCCTCGCCGATGGCATCGTGGCGGGCGGCGAACGCTTTCGCGACAACGTGCTCGCCGGCCTTTCGGCGATCGGCATCGACACCACGGACCCTGCCCAATTGCTCGCTGCATTACGCCGTCTCGGGGGACGCCGGCTGGAAGCAGCCTTCGGCCCGGGACCCGCGCCGGACGCGGGTAACCCTCTGCCCCGCCAGCCTCTGGTCCGCTCCAGCATCGTCGACGAGATCGCCGAGATGGCCGCAACGCACCTCGAACGCTGCGATGCGCCGACCCGCGCGGCGATCGCACGAGCCGCGCCACTGGTTCTGTCGGCGACGACCGACATCCACGAGCACGGCAAGATGCTGTTGGACACCGTGCTCGCGCGGCTCGGCGTGCGCGTGCACGACGCCGGCGTCACGGTCACCCCCGACGAACTCGCCGAACTCGCCAGCGCCACCATGCCCGATGCCATCGCGGTCAGCACGTACAACGGCATTGCCCTCGACTTCCTTTCGGCCTTGAATGCGGCCCTCGAAGAACGGGGCCTCTCCATCCCGGTCATGATCGGTGGTCGCCTCAACCAGGTTCCGCCCGGTTCCAACACCAGCCTGCCGGTTGACGTCGGCAGCGAACTCTCGGGCCTCGGAGCCCACGTCTGTCGCTCGATCGAGGACAGCTACAGCGTTCTGGCGGGGCTTGGGCTCGAGAAGCGCTCGGGGTCCATTGCGCGGTCCGGACAGTCGAAGGAGTGAGGTGGTATGCAGTCGCGCGAGCTGACCGTCGGGATCATCGGTGTCGGCCACCTGATGCGCCATCTGGTGCCGGGAATGTTGCGCACGGCCTCGCCGCCCCGCCTGCTGCTTGGACCACGCAGCCGGGCCGATGCCGAAGCACTCGCCAGCGCACACGGCCTCGAGATCGCTGCCGACAACGCCGACGTGGTTTGCCGCTCCGACCTCGTCGTCGTCGCCGTGCGCCCACCCCAGACTGAGGAGGCGATGACCGGACTGCCCTGGCGCGCCGGCCAGACGGTGCTCTCGCTGATGGCGGGTGTCACGCTCGAACGGCTGGCCCGCATCGCCCGGCCGGCAACCGTGGTGCGCGCCATGCCGGTCGTCGCCGGCCTATATGGCGAGAGCGCCACCAGCCTCCACCCCGAGAATGCGGCCGCCCGCACCGTGCTGACGCCCCTCGGCGCCGTGGTCGCGCTCGAGACCGAGGAGCTGTTTGAGAAGGCCTCGATCCTCGGCGCCGGCTATGGCTGGCTGCAGGTCCTCGCGAACGACATGATCGCTTGGCTCGAATCGGAGGGGATCGAACCGGCCGCCGCCCGAACCCTGGTTGCCCAGACCATGCGGGCGAGCGCCACCACGCTGCTCGAGCGCCGCGAAACGACGCCCGGTGAGCTCGTCGCTGAACTGATCTCGCCGGGCAGCCTCACCGGCCAGGGCCGCGACATCCTGATGGACGACGACTACTTTCGAGGCTGGCGCCACGCCCTGGACGCGATCCGCGACCGCCTTCTCGCCACCGGCTGAGGCGCGATTTCCCCGCTTCTTGGCGATCTCCGGGACGTACCGGACCCCCGGCTTCACAGAGTTGACACGCGGCTCTAGTATCCGGCCCGTGAGTAGGCCTCGAATCAGCGACGTGCTCGCATGAGAGAGGGTGACCGATGATCGCAGCGGCGATGCAATCGCCGGAAAGGTTCCCGGCACTGGTGCTGAATGCCGACTATCGGCCTCTCAGCTACTACCCGCTGTCGCTCTGGAGCTGGCAGGACACGGTGAAGGCGGTCTTCCTCGACCGTGTCAACATTGTTTCGGAGTATGAGCGTCGAGTATCGAGCCCGACCTTCGGGATGCGTCTTCCGAGCGTCGTGGCCCTCAAGAGCTACGTGAAACCGGCGCTTTACCCGGCCTTCACCCGCTTCAACGTGTTCCTTCGCGACCGCTTCCAGTGCCAGTATTGCGGCGACCGCGACGAACTGACCTTCGACCACGTCATTCCGCGCTCACGCGGCGGCCTCACTCGTTGGGACAACGTCACGACGGCGTGCGCTCCGTGCAATCTCGCCAAGGGCGGCACCATGCCGCACGTCGGGGGCATGATACCGCGCCAGATGCCCTATCGCCCGACGGTCTATGAACTGCATGCCAACGGCCGTCTCTTCCCGCCGAACTACCTGCACGAAAGCTGGCTCGACTATCTCTACTGGGACAGCGAACTCGAACCGTAGAGCCTTGCGGTGTCGGACGGGCGGGCCGTCGTCGTTCAAGCCGCGCGAGCGGGCCGGCAGAGCGCCGCGGCGATGTCATCGACCGCCGCGCTCCAGTCGGTGCGCGCCTTCTGGCGACCGCGTACGCCGAACGCGGCGAGTGCGTCGGCCGGGCTGCCCCCATCGCGGAAGATGCGCGCGCACATGAGGCGTGCATAGCCGACCGCCTGATTCCACTGTGCGGGATCGTGATTGTCGCGTTCCATGCTCGTGCTCCTTGGCCGGGCCCCGCGCGCGTCGCTCGGGCCGTGTTCGATGGATGGGCGATGGCGGATGCGACCAGGGGAGCCAACCCCACAACGCAAAACCTGTTCAGGCGAGGTTCGCAGCAATCGATAGGACTCGACCGATCCCATCCGCCAACTCGATGGACCAGCGAGCCGCCAGCCCGAATTCTGTGCTGCGACCGAGCAAGGCTCGGCCGCAGCAGCTTCGGCTCCCGTATGAACGCGGAACGACGGGACCGATCGTTGGACGGACCGCGGGATCGGCGTCGAAAGGGTTGGGGGGCAACCGCTCTGGGGACGCCCGATCGGGTGGGGCCCGTCGGAACGCGGTACGCAACGGTTACGCTACTGGAACACGGTTACGCGGTACTGGGTGACGGTCGGGGCATGGAACGCGCCGACGATGACCGGACCCGATCCGCCCGGCTTGCGGCCGGCGGTACGCTTTACGCGGTACTCTCTACGCTCCCCGGGGCACCCCGTTCGGAGCACGCCCTGGAGTTCGCGCGGACCCGGAGCGACCCGCCCCGGCCCGAAACCTTCGCCACGATGCTCAGTGCACCGCGACGGAAACCATTGCGGCATCCGAGTGGAGCAGCGAGACCTGCCCCGGTCCGACCGGCGCGACTTCCACCAGACCGGACCGTGACACCGCCCGCGCACCCGGCACAGCGCCGCGAACGCCACGCAAAACCCGCGCCTCGAGGCCAACCGAGAGCTTTTCGGCCCTCTGCCTCGCCCTCCGGCTCCTGAGTTGCTCGATCGAGCAACTCAGGCGCAGCCGGGGCTTCAAGTCCTGGTTCGACGGCATGGGGGACACCGACGAACCATCCTCCGCTCTTTTCTGCTCCGATCCCGGAACGGTCTTGGGCGAATGACGCGACGCGACGAACTCGACACCACACCGACGAGACAGGAACACCACGGCGGAGCAGCCCTTGGCTTTGCCAACCGGCGACGGGCTCTGGGGGAAAGCCTGGCACCGCAACTCGGCAACGATGGATTGATCTGATGTCGTTCGCATCGGGCCGCTCCTTACCGAACGCGTCGCCAGCGACTTGGGGGGGGTGTCGTCGGCGACGGTTGGAATTAACCGTAGCACTGGGGCCACAATTGGCAGGGAATGCGACCGAGATGGGGTATTTCGCTTGACAAACGTTCATCTTCGCTGGGCTGATTTGCCCGGCGCCCGCGCCAACCTGATGAATCTATTCGAGCTTTAGGAAAGGGCCTCGTAAGGTCCGCGTATCGGGTCCGCCGCGGGCGCGGCACCCTTCGTCAGACGGCTCGGGCCACCCGGGCGGCCGCAACGGCCGCAAGACCCACCGCAACGAGGCTGATCACCGCGTTCCAGCCGGCGAATGAGAGGCCGAATATCCGCAACGGCGCCTCATCGCAGCGCACCACCGATTCGCTGGCCATCCCGTCGAGCAGGCTGCCGACGGATCCCGAGACGGCCGCCTCGCCCCCGCAGGTGGTCGGGCCCGCCCAGAATTTCCACTCGACGCCCGCGTGATAGATGCCGAGCCCCGTGTTGATCGCAAAGCCGATGGCGACCGCCACGAGGAGCCCGATCGCAGCGTGGCGCCAGCCGCGAGACGCCGCCAGGATCGCCACCAGCGTCGCCGGTACCGCGAAATAGTAGGCATAGCGCTCTTGCAGGCAGAGCGGGCAGGGCCGGTAGCCGCCGATGTGCTCGAAGCCCAGCGCCGCGAGAATGGACGCGAGCGCGACGACGAAGAGCACCAGCGCTGGCGCCAATGCGCCCGAATCTGCCCTGCCGACAGCCATCGTCGCCACCCTTCGACGGTGCGGCCCACGCCGCGCCACACCTCTTTCACCTCGTGCGTCAGTGCATATAGCGCAAGACGAGGAAGCCGCCGATCAGGAAGATGAAGAAGATCGCGGTCATGAGCCCGAGCCGCTTTTCGATGAACGCGCGCACGGGCGGCCCGAAGAGGTAGAGGAGCGCGGCAACGAGGAAGAACCGACCGCCCCGCGAGATCAGGCTCGCCGCGACGAACACCGGCAGGCTGAGGCCGACCGCACCGCTCGCGATCGTGAAGACCTTGTAGGGAAGCGGCGTGAATCCGGCGGCAAAGACGATCCAGAACCCCCATTCCGCGTAGAGTTGGCGAAAGCGCCCCCAGGCGCTCTGCGGGTTCGCGGCATCATAGGTCGCCGGATCGAAGGCCGGATGGCCGGGCTCGTCGAGACGCCACTTCGGATCGAAGACGTCGAGCAGCACATCGCCGACGACGTAGAGGAGGCTCGCGCCGATGAGATAGCCGAGCAGCCCGCCGGCCACCGAGGCCACCGTGCAGATCGCCGCGTAGAACCAGGCCTTCGCACGCTGGGCCACCACCATCGGAATGAGCATGACGTCGGGCGGGATGGGAAAGAACGAGCTTTCGGCGAACGAGACCACCGCCAGCCAGAGACCGGCGAGGCGATGGGCGGCAAGGGCCATGCAGCGATCGTAGAGGGCTCTGAGCATGCCGCCCAAGTAGCTGCGCCGGTCGCCCCTGTCCATGCCCGCAGCACCCCACGTCAGCGGCAATGGAACACCGTCCCCATGGCAATCGCGTGTAATGCTCTGTTAACCGAAGCACCGTCACCTGATCGGCACCCGGAAAGACAATGATCGCTCGCGTCGGCGGCAACGGTTGACGACGCGGCCCGCCAAGATATCTTCGCGGCACTGCCCCTGTGGCGGAATTGGTAGACGCGACGGACTCAAAATCCGTTTCCTTCACCGGAGTGCCCGTTCGAGTCGGGCCAGGGGCACCATCCGCAGCCACCGCCGGGAGCCCCGGCCCGTATGGGCCGAGAAATCCGGCTGGCGGCCCGAGGCACCGGGAATGCGACCGTCCGCGGTGGGCGGATGACGACGAGCGTGGGGGCCGCGAAACGATGCAAGATGCGAATTCCCCTCGGACCTGGGCACGGCGGCTCGCTGGGCCCCTCCTGGCACTGGCACTGAGCCAACTCGCCGCAGGCGCCGCCCTCGCCGGGCCGATGCTGCTCTATGAAGTCGGCAGCGATCGCGTTCTCTATGCCGATGAGCCGGACCGGCCGTGGCATCCCGCCTCGCTGACCAAACTGATGACGGCCTACATCGCCTTCGAGGAATTGCGTGCCGGCCGCCTGACGCTCGACACCGCCCTCGTTCAGTCCGCCAACGCCCACAAGGAGCCCCCGAGCAAGATCGGCCTGCCGGTCGGCGCCACCATGTCGCTCGACCTCGGCCTGCGCGCGCTCATCATCAAGTCGGCCAACGACGTCGCGGTGATGATCGGCGAGCGCATTTCCGGCAGCGAGGGCGCCTTCGTTCAGCGCATGAACCAGACCGCCTCACGCCTCGGCATGCTGCGCACGCGGTTTCGCAACCCCAACGGGCTGCCCGACCCGGCTCAGGTGACGACCGCGCGGGACATGGCGCTGCTGACGCGCGCCATCATCCACGACTTCCCAGAGCGTGCCGACCTCTTTGCCCAATCCCGGATGCGGATCGGCGACATTCCGCTACGGTCGCACAATGCGCTGCTGGAACGCTTCGAGGGCGCCGATGGCATGAAGACCGGCTTCATCTGCGCCTCGGGCTTCAACATCGTCGCCAGCGCCTCGCGCAATGGCCGCCGGCTCGTTGCCGTCGTGCTCGGCGCTTTGACGGCACCCGAGCGGACCGAACGCACCGGTAAGCTACTCGAATACGGCTTTCGTGCCGCCGGCTGGCGCGGCGTGTTGGGCGCGAACTCGCTCGACGCCCTGCCCCGTGACCCCGCCCGCGCCGTGGCACCTCGCAACGTACGCGGTGAGGTGCGGGTCGGCACCTGTGGTTACCGCGCCCCGGCAACCGCCGCCGCCACCAAGCCCAAAGCCAAGGCCAGGGCCGCGAGCGCCACCGGCAACGAGAACGCCCCCGCCCGGCGGCGATCCGGCGCAAGCGGCAGTGCCAACCGGCGCTAGCGTGGCGCCCCTTCGAACGAAGGCACGCGCTTGTCCGGCGGACACCCTCAGACGATGAGATCGAGATCCGTGCCCTGGTCCTGGCACCCAGGCCCACTCGGCCCCTGGTGCGGCCGCCTCTGCGACGGCTCGCTGGGCGTCTCCTGTCCCTTGCGCCCCTCGATGGACGGAGTTGGATCGGCTGGCGGCTGCGCCCCCGGGTTGGCCCCGTCAGCGGCCTTCGGCTGCGTGCCCTGAACGGGCAGCATCATCGCGGCTCCCTCGCCGACCGCGAGCACGAGGGCAATGCCCGCCACCACCACGAAACGAGTGAAGATCGAGGCCCTCGGCCTCGCCCTCCCCCCGGAACTGCCAAAGGCACCTTTAGCCTCGGTCATGGCCGCTCGCTCCTTGCCAGGTCGGCTCGACTGTCCAGCAACCTTAGCAGGATTGTCCGCCCGGGTCGAAAGCGCCAGCGCTCGGACTGGCATCGGGCTTGCTCTTGTCCGCTGCAATGATGATCCGGAGCCAGCACATGCCACTCTCGCAGAGCAATATCAGACAGCAAGTCAAGCGCGATGCCTCGTTCGACCACCTGGCACTGGTGCTGGAGGCGCGCCACGGCGTCCATGCCGCCGAGGTCGCGGATTTCTTCGCCTCGGTGCACGGCCAGCTCGGTGACCACACGCGCTCCCTCGCCTGGGACGCGGTCGCCGATACGGTGCGCCAGCGCGAGGCCGAGCGCATGGCCGAGGGCCCCGAGCGCTACTGAAAAGCGGGGTGGGGAGCGGCGCACCCGCCCGACGGCCTGCCCGGCCGGGTCCCGCGTCAAAGCGTTGCGCCGAGCACCAGCGTCCAGAAGGTCTTGAACTCGGTGCGCTCGTCACGAACCAGTGCGATGCCAGCGTGATGGGCATCTTTGAGCAGCAGGTTGCGGTTGTGCGCCTCGCTCTCCTTCCAGCCCTCGAACACCTCCGCGATGGTCGCCTGCCCGGTGCCCACATTCTCGGCCGCAACGCGCGCCGGATAACCCGTCCGCCGGATCCGATCCCACGGATTGGAGCCGTCCGAACCGTAATGCGAGATGCGATCGAAGCGGGCGAGGTCGGCCGAATGGTCCTTGGCCGCGCGCACGAGTTGCGGATGCAGCTTGAGCGGCCCGAGCCCGTGTGCCTTGCGATAGCCGTTGATGAGAGCGAGCGCTTCCTCGGCATCGAGCCTGGTATCGGTATAGCTGCGATCGGCGAGCGCACCACGCGGCGCCCGTTTCCAGGAGCCCTGCGGCGCGGCATCACGCGCTGCGACACGCGTCTCGTCGGCGTCGCGGCTCTTGCCCGATGAAAAGAAACCGAAGAGCCCGCCGCCGCCATCGGACGCATCGTCATCCGAAGCGCTCGACCCACCGCCCCCGGCAAATCCGAGCGAACCGGGGTTGAGACCAGTACTGCACGCAGCGAGCAGGACGGTCAGGAGCAAAGCCACGGCGACGCGAAACATACGAACCTCCGGCAACACATACCGGGCCAATACCGCGGTTAGGGTTAACAGTCCGTTGCAAGCTGGCGGGACTCCGTCGTGCCGCTGGCCGGCTCACCGGCCGCAGGCCCTCGAAGTCCCGATCCCATGCAACACCGGCCCGCCCGAGTGATGCAGCCGTCCGTCTTCTGCCCGGAAACGGTGGTGCGAGTTGGGCGCTTCGGCGGCATTCGCGTGCCGTTCCGGCCACGCCTTGCGGGCTTCGAGGGCTGCCACACCGTCCCCGCCTCCACCATTGGAGACGACCCCTTGGCGATTGCCGCCGCCTCCAGCACAATGACCGGAATGCGCGGGTGATTCGTTTTCATCATGCGCGACAATGACATGTGCCGAAACAGGCACGGTATGGGCACGGCGCTGCGGGTTGGCCCGACCCGACGCGGTGCGGATCGGGGGATGTCGGTGACGGAGCTTCAGGCAGCCGCGCTCATGGAGTGCGTGGCGCTGCGCATCCTCGCGGCGGGCGCCAAGGGGGTCGGGCGGCGCGCCATAATCGGCGACCTGGAACGGGCTTCGGGCGGCGGGCTGCGGCGCGAAGCGTTGGTGAGCGACGTCACCCTCGCGCTCGGTGCGCTCGAGAAGGGGCGAAAGGTGCGCCGCATCGGCCGGGCGCGTTTCGTCGCCGAGCCTGCGCTGGCGCGTTCACTGGGGCTCGGCGCGTTGTCGGCGGACTGGCGCGAGGCGCGTGACGTCCTCATCCCGGCGCGGGCGCTCGGGTTGTCCGTCGAAGAGGCGCGGGCCGCGGCGGCGGGTTTGAAGTCGGTCGCCGGCCTGCAGCGCCGCATCGTGAGTGCCGCATTCGGCCTCGACGCCGAGACGGGAGCGAACATGAGCCTACTGCGCAATGCCCTGGCCAAACGAGCGCTCGCCGCCGCCTTCGGAGAGCGGCTCGACGCCGCCCTGGACAAGGCGCAGCCACTGCCGGCCGACATCGGCCGCGCCCTCGCCAGCGAGTTGGCGCAAACACCCCGCCCACACGCGAGCGACGCCGCCCTGATCGCCCAGCTCGCCAGTGAGCAGGCCGGCGCCGAGGCATCCGATGCGCCCTCGCTGCGCCAGGCGCTCATCGCTCGCCTCCTCAGCGGCCGCCCGCTCGGACGTGCCCGTCGCGCCACCCGCCCGCGTCGCACGGGCGCACCCGGCTCGTCGCGGCGGGCCGACCCTGCCGTCGCCGGCGCGTTGCCGATACCCGAACTGCCGGACAAGGCGACATTCGATGCGGTCGTCCTCGCCCTCGCCCGCGAGCACGGCGAGGGCTGGCGCGGCAACCGAAAGGCCTACGTTTCCCATGTCTGGGAGGGTCTGAAGGAGCGCGAACCGGCCTGGGGCATGGACGAAGCCACGTTCAAGGAAATGCTGGCTGCAGCGCACCGCGAAGGTCGCATCGTCCTGGTCAATGCCGATCTGAGGACGGCCGACGCCATGCCCGAAATCCAGGCCTCGGCGGTGCGCTACCGCAACGCCGAATGGCATTTCATTCGCGTCATCGAGTAATCCGCGCGATCCGACGAACGGATCCCGGGCCGCCGGGCGGCTCATCGGCTCCATATCGACACGAAGGCCCCTTACGGGCGACGATCAGGAACGACATGTTGAAGCAGGCAACAATGCCGATCATCGACGCCGACAGCATCTCGGTGGTGCTCGAGCACTCGATCACGTGGGAGGACGACGTCTGGCGCGCCGACCCGTTCGACGTGGTCGAAGTGCACGCCGAGGCTCGCGCCCGCTATCGTGACCTCATCGGCCAGATCGCCGCGGGGCGTCGCGTGGCCTCGCGCATGCTGCTGTTCCACGGCCAGTCCGGCGCCGGCAAGACACACTTGGTGCGCGCCCTGCGAACCTACACCCACGAGAACGAACTGGGCTATTTCGGCTACGCCCAGATGACGCCGGACGTGGCCAACTATGCCGACTACTTCCTCGGCCGCCTCGTGCGCTCGCTGGAAAAGCCTTACGGCCCCAACCAGCGCAGCGGCGAGAACGGTCTCCAGCGCCTATCGCGCCGCCTTGTCGAGGATGCCGCTACCATCGACGAGGCCTCCTTGGAAATGCTTCGCGAGCACGACCTCTCGGATCGCGACCTCGCCCGCGTCGTCAGCGAGATCGCCAACGAGGTGATCGTCTCCGAGCGCTTCGCCGACCGCGAACTCGACCTCAACGTCGTGCGCGCGCTGCTCTATCTGCAGCGCCAGGACCCGCGCATCGACCAGCGCATCCGCCAATACCTCTTCGGGCGCCAGCTCAACGAATTCTCGCACGGCTGCGTGCGGGCGCTCGACCAGAACGAAGGCGAGGACCGCGCCTTCGAGATCATCGAATCGCTCGGTCTCATCATGGCCGTGGTCGACGATGCGGCGCTCGTCTTCTGCATCGACCAGGTCGAGGACCTGCGCTTTCACGACGACGCCGAGGAACGCTTCAAGCGCGCCGTCCGCGACCTCATCCAGATCGCCAACCGGGTTCCCACCTCGATCATCCTGATCTCGTGCCTCGGCGCCTTCTACGAGCAGGTTCGCGAGCATTTGCCGGCCTCCTACATCGACCGCATCGAAAAGACGACGCCGCTGCTGCTCTCGGAAGCACGCACCGCCGAGGAAGCCCGCCGCATCATCGACGCCCGCCTCGCCGCCGCCGAGATCGACGAGGGCGAGGGCCCGCTGACTGGTTTCGGCCTCTTCGGAGCCGGCTTCTTCGAGGAAATCGCCGGCCTCTCGACGCGCCGTGTGCTCGAGGCGAGCCTCATGAAATGGCGCGAAATGATGGGCGAGCCGGTCGAGCCTTCGAGCTTTCCGGAGCCCGGTGTACAGCCGGCCGCCGGCAGCTTGCAGGAGCGTTGGGAGCGTTTCCTCCTCGATTTCACCCTCGACCCCTCCCTCGAGGACGAGACGATCCGCGACATCGTCGCCAACGCCTGCCGTCTGGCGGCGGTGGAGGACCCGACATTCGTCGTGCAGGTCGAACCGCTCCCGATGATCGAGGGAGTCGGGGCATTGGACCTCGTGGTGGCAACCCCCGGCGCGCCGGGCGCGCGCTCGCGCCTCTACGTCTGCAACCGGACCGCTCAGGGCGGCGCCTTCAAGCGCCAGATCGAAAAGGTCATCGAGACCGCCGATGGTGGCGCGACGCTGGTTCTGCGCACCTCGGGCTTTCCGAGCCAGAGCAAGGGCGCGACCGCCAACATCCTGCGCCAGCTGCAGATGATCGGCGGCCAGCGCCTCCAGCTCCAGATGTTCGAATTGGAGCGCATGGCCGCCATCGTCGCCTTCGAGGCACAGACACGCCGCGAGCCGGGCTTCGAGGCATGGCTGCGCACGACGCACGTGCTGCGCGAGCTGGACGGTCTGGCGAGCATTCTCGACGGCCGCGCCGGTCCAGCCCGGGGGATCGGCTTCGTGCCGCCATCGGTCAAACCGGCCGGCTCCATGCCGCCGCACGCCGACCGTGGCCAGGTCGCCGTCCCTGTCGCCCCGCCCTCCGTTCATGTCAATTCGGTTCAACCGGCGGCCCGGGTGCCCGTCGCCAGCGTTCCGACCATCACCGCGCGCCCCCTCACGACCACGTCGCGAGACAACTGGTCCGGCGACTACGTCGAGGGTCCCTGGAGCCGGGCGGACGGCACGCTGCCACCCCTGCCGCTGCCGGGCGCGCCCGTGCGCCCGCTGATGCCGCTCGCCGGGGGTGCCGGCGGGCCTGTGCCGACCGCTCCGGTGACGCATCCCCCGGTGATCGACGCCACGCCCTCGGCGTTCCTCGACGACGAACCGAGCGAGGCGGAGATGAACCTCGGCATGGAGATGCCGGGAAATTTCACGGATTCGTTCTCGATCGGCCGCTTGCTGACGGACGAAACCCGCCAGGTCCTTTTGTCCAAGAGCATCCTGAAGCGCCACGCGGCGGTGCTCGGCGGCTCCGGCTCCGGTAAGACGACGCTCGCCCTTTCGGTGGTCGAGCAGCTCCTGCTCAGCGGCGTGCCCGTCATCCTGGTCGACCGCAAGGGCGATCTCTGCAGCTACGCCAACCCCGACGTCTGGCGCAGCCACGAGGGTGACGACGATTTGAGCGTCCGTCAGCGCGAAGAACTCGGCTCGATGATCGATGTCGCGGTCTACACGCCCGGCCGCACCTCCGGCCGCCCGATTGGCATCACGCTGCTGCCGAACGGAATCGGCGAGCTGCTCGAGCACGAACAGCAGGAGCTGGCGAACGTCTCGGCTCACGCCCTGAGCGAGATGCTCTACCTCGGCAACTCCCCGACCCATCAGCGCCACCGCGGCGTGCTGGCGGTCGCCCTCAAGGTCCTCGGCTCGCGCGCCACCCGCGAAGTGACCCTGGCCGAGCTGATCGCGATGCTCGAGGACGACGACGAGGAGTTGGTCGAGCAGACCCAGCGCATGGATCCGAGCGGCCGGCTGCGGCGCGACCTGATCGCACAGCTCGATGCCCTGCGCCATCGCAACTGGGCGCTCTTCGAGGGAGGCGGCGAGCCGCTCAGCATGGAATCGATGCTCGGCATCGGCCGCTATGCGCGCCCGGGTCGCACGCGCCTCTCCGTCGTCTACACCGGCTTCCTCGGCGACAACGAGAACATCCTGTTCTGGGTCTCGCAGTTCCTCAGCGAGGCATTGCGCTTCTGCCAGCGAAACCCGAACGAGGAACTCCAGGCCGTCATCATGTTCGACGAGGCCGACCTCTACATTCCGGCCAATGCCCGTCCGGCGACCTCAGAGCCGCTGCAGAGTTTGCTGAAGCGGGCCCGCTCGGCCGGCGTCGGCATCCTTCTGGCCACCCAGAGCCCCGGCGACCTCGACTATCGCTCGCGCGACCAGATCACCTCCTGGTTCATCGGCCGTGTCCGCGAGGAAACCGCCCTGCGCAAATTGCGCGGAGCCTTCGGCGCGGAAAGCGGCATCGACCCGATCCGCGTCCTGCCGAACCAGACCGTCGGCGAGTTCCACTTGATCCAGGAGGCAGCGGTGCGACCGATGAAGTCGCGCATGTCGCTGATCCGCGCCGAGCAGGTACCGTTCGAACGGGTCGAACAGCTTGCCCGCGAGACCAAGGGTCACGATGCCAAGCAGCTGCGGCTGGACATCTGAACGCGTGGCTGCGTCCTGCCGCGCCGCCCGATTCGATGGATCTCCGATCGACCGAACGGGCGCGAGGGGCGCGCCCGTTCGATCCGGTTATTCGGCCGGGCGCTGCGGCCCGAACGGGCGACGCAGAACACTCGCGAAGGCGTCCAACGGTGCGCCCGCGCGGGCTTGTCCATTGACGGGTGGCGTGCCATTGCGGCGCTCCATTGCCAGCCCACCGAGGTCGAGGATCCCGGCATCGTCGCCGCCCTCGTCCACTCGTTCGGGCTCGTCCGCCCGTGCGATGCCGGAGGCATTCGCCGCGCTCGCAGCCAGGCGCGCGGCGCTGTCCTGCGGTCGGGCTTCCACGACCTCGACCCGCCGATCGGACGCCGCCGGTCGCAGCGGCTGGAGCGCGATCACCTCTTCACCATCATCGCCCGACTCGCTCGGGGCGTTCGCCACCTGGTGTGCCGCCGACGGGTCGCTCGGTGTGCTCCGGTGTGGCGCATCGTGCTGACGGTCGGCGACCGGCCACGGCCGCGCTGCCGGGTCCGTACCCCCCTCACGCTCGGCCCGGGCACGCCCGTGCATTGGTGCCTGGTGGCTCTCGTCGCCCCGTTGGTCCCATGAAGGGGCTTTGGGCCTGATGGTTGGCGCCGGACGGGGATCGGGCGCGGCGGCGGCCTGCGGGACATCGCTTGTGCGCGCGGGCTGGGTGCCGTCCGGCGACTGAGGGCGGCCCTCCGGACGAGCCGGCTGCACGGCAGGGACCTCGCGCTGCGCCGCCTTGGCGGGGGGAGGCGGTGCGGCGGTGGGCGACGGCGGGCGCTGCGCCCCGGTTGGCGCGCGCTGGCCTTGCGCGGCGCCCGCCTGCGCGTTCCTGCGTCGCTCGAGCGTATCGCGCATTGCCTCGGCGATCAGCCGGTCGACCTCGGCATCGAGTCCGACGTCATCGCCCACCATGCGGGATCTGAGGATCGTGATCGCCGACATCCGATCGAGCGTCTCGGCCGCGAGCGCGCGGATCGCCGCTCCCGCGTCTCCCGGATACTTGGCGAGGAACGAGCGCGAATGGTCGTGAAAATCGGCCGCGCGCTGGATGAAGGGACGCCTCGGGATCGCCGTCAGGAAGCAGCGGTTGGCCGGGTCCGCGAGAAGCTTCTCGTGCCATTCCGCCTCCGACGCGCTCTCCTCGTCCTTCTGGTTGACCAGCACGCCGATCAGGTCGGCGAATCCGTGCTGCGCCGAGAAGTCACGGAAACGCTTGAGGATATCGAGACCGCGTACCGAGAGATAATCGGCCTTGGTCGGCGGCAGGTAGAAATCGCATTCGCGCAGCCAGCACTCCGTGAGCACGGAAAGGCCCGGTGGGCAATCGACGAGGATCACATCGAAGTACCGCGCCACATCGTCGAGCAGGTTGCGGATCGCCTGCCGCAGCTCACTGTGTCGCCGCCCGGCCGAGACCTCACGCTCGAACAGCGTCAGATTCATGTGGCTCGGCAGCAGGTAGACGGTCTTGGCGTCGTCGACGTCCGACACACCATCGAGCACGTGCGCTTTCCAGTCGGCCTCGCCCTCCACCAGTACGGACGCCGAGAGCAGCTCGACGATCGTGCGCCGCTCCGCCTCCATGCGCTCCCAGCGCGCCATCGGCGACATCATGATGCTGATGGAGGTTTGCGAATCGGAGTCGATGACCAGCACGTTCTTGTTGTGGTAGCTCGACAGCGTCTCGGCCAGGGCCATCGTGACCGTCGACTTTCCGACACCGCCCTTGGTGTTCATCACCGCGATAGACTGGCCCATGCCTCTTCCCCCTGACGCGACCCACCACGCCGGAAAGCACGGTCGTTGGGCGGATTTGAGGCCGCCGCCGAATCGATGGCGCCCAACCGGGACAGCATCCACCAAGTCAACCGCTGTCACGCGCGAAACAACCATACTCTATCACGTTTTCGTGAAAAACACTTTCGTTAACACTCCTTTCGTTCGCGCCATGTGACGGTTTCGTGTATACTGAACGTTGTGCGGTTACGACTTTCGTCTGCGAGTTGAGTGCGGGGTAGTTCTGATGTTGAAGATCGTTGCCTTGGCGACGGCTTCGTCGCTTTTGGCGCCTGCCTTGGGCGCGGTCGTGTACTTTGCCTTCAAGGGCATGTGAAGCGGCTGATTGGGTTGCTCGAGCGCCCGCCGCGCGCTTTCCATTCGAACGCCTGCCATGGCGCATCCACTGCTGATGGCACTCCGGCCAGCGGCGTTTGCCGTAGCTGCGGCCCGCGAGAGCGCACCGGCCCAGCGCCGTGCCCGCCGGTCCTGGCTGACCGCGGTTCCCACCGTGCGAAATCTGCTCATCCCCGCCCGACGGCCGAGAGCGTGTCGACGATTGCCCCAGCGGTCCGGTTCCGACTAAGTGTGGCCGACACCGC
The DNA here is from genome assembly GCA_016125495.1 of Hyphomicrobiales bacterium. Classification (NCBI taxonomy): domain Bacteria; kingdom Pseudomonadati; phylum Pseudomonadota; class Alphaproteobacteria; order Hyphomicrobiales; species Hyphomicrobiales bacterium. Next base: position 143,267 of record WGLQ01000027.1, read on the forward strand.
CAGAGGCCGAGATGACCCCGAGACGTTTGCGAAACGACTGCTTCCTCACGGACCGTGAGCGCCTCACTCATGCCGCGGCCCTCGAACTCATCGCCTCGCGCGTCTCACCCGTGACCCCGAAGCGAGAGCTGCCACTTGACGCTGCAATCGGCGCGATCCTCGCCGATGACGTCCGAGCCATTCGCCCGATTCCCGCTCACGACAACGCCGCCGTCGACGGCTACGCCTTTGCGAGCGCGGACTACGACCGCGCCGCCGGCAGCAGCTTCGAACTCGCGGGTCGGGCCGCCGCCGGCCACCCGTTTTCCGGCCGCCTGCCCGCCGGGGGCGCCGTCCGCATCCTGACTGGCGCCGTCGTGCCGGAAGGCGCCGATACGATCGCCATGCAAGAGGATGTCGAATTGTCCGGGCCAGCCGATGCGGTCGGCGCCACCGTGCGCGTTCCGGCTGGCCTGAAGCCCGGTGCCAACCGTCGGCGAGCCGGCGAGGACGTCTCCGCCGGCAGTGTCGTGGTGGCGGCCGGCCGCCGGCTGCGCCCGCAGGACATCGCGGCCATCGCCTCGACGGGCGCCGCTCGCGTCGTCTGCCATGCCCCGCTCCGGGTCGCCGTCGTCTCGAGCGGCGACGAGGTTCTCCGCGTCGGCGAGCCGTTCGCTCCCGGCAAGGTCTACGACGCCAACGCGCCCATGCTCGCGGCCCTCGCACGCGGTCTCGGAAACGAGGTGACCGATCTCGGAATTCTGCCGGACGAACCCGAAGCCGTCCGCACCAGTCTCGCGGACGCCGCGTCCAACTTCGACCTCGTTCTGACGAGCGGAGGTGCCAGTCAGGGCGACGAGGACCACCTCGTCACCGCCGTCGGCACTCTCGGCACCCGCCACCTCTGGCAGATCGCCATCAAGCCCGGGCGCCCGATGTCGTTCGGCCAGATCGGCGACTGTGTCGTCCTCGGCCTACCGGGCAATCCGGTTGCCGCTTTCGTTTGCTTCTTGCTCTATGCTCGACCGCTCATCGAACAGCTGTCGGGCGCGGCCTGGTCCACACCACCTGCCTTCCTGGTGCAGGCCGCCTTCGAGATAACGGGCAAGAAGCCCGATCGCCGCGAGTTCCAGCGGGCCCGCCTCGTTGCCGGACCGGACGGCGCCCTCGTTGCCGAGCGTTACGAGAGGGACGGCTCCGGCCTGATCTCCTCCCTCACCCACTCCGACGGGCTCGTCGAGATTCCCGAGCCCGTGACGACGGTGCGCTTGGGTGATCCCGTGCGCTTCCTGCCATACGCGACGCTGGGCATCCTCGGCTGAGGCAAGGGCAGGGGTAAGGACAAGGGCTCTGGCCAGCTCAAAACGGCCATAAAGCACGGTTAGTTGACCAAGCTTCGGCGGACCCAAAGCGAACCTGGCGTACCCATGCTCACCGCGTTTCGATGGCTTGCGATCGCGCTCGAAACGGTGCTCGCGCTGCCGTTCCGCATCGTCAACGTCTTCATCCAGGCGTTCGTGTTCAATCCGCGACTCGGCCCCCTGCGCCACCTCGTGACCCTGGCCGTCGTCTACGTCCTCTTTGCCGTGACACTGGTCTATGTGGTCGCGCCTCTGCGCGGTTTGACCGGACGCTATTGGTATGCCGACAAGCTCCAGTACGACAACAGCCGCTGGCTCGCGACCGCGATCTACGACCGCAACGGCAATTTCGTCGGCACGTTCGATCCGCGCCTCGATTCCAAGCAGGACGTCAATTATTCCGGCGTGCCGATCGAGCTGGCGGCGGCCGGCTATGTCGCCAACCCGGACCACAAGTCCATCCCCGTGCGCCAGGCCCCGGAGTATTTCTGGCGCTGCCTCGTCTATCATGAGGATCGCCACATCGGCACCTGGCTCAATCCCGCCGGCATCGACTTCCTCGGCGTTCTCAAGATCCCGGCTTCGACCATTCGCCGCTCATTCGCATCCGGACGTCCACGCCTCGGCGTCGGCGGCTCGACCATTCCAATGCAGCTCGCCCGGGTCATTTACAAATCGCCGCCGAGTGCGAGCGAGGGCGCCCTCGTCAAGCTCCGCCGCAAGCTCGCCGAATGGTGGATGGCCCCGGTCATCTACGCCGAGTTGACGCGCAACGGCGACGCCGAGCCACTCAAGGAGTGGGCCGCCAACCACCTCTGGCTCGCCCAGCGGGGCGGCGGCGACCTGCACGGCGTCGAACTTACGGCGCGCATCGTCTTTGGCAAGGAAGCGCGCGATCTCACCGTCGCCGAGCAGTTCGTGCTCGCCTCCGCCGTCAACAAGCCCATCATCCTCCTCGATGGTGGTGAGCGCCTCAACGCCGTGCGCGACGACCGCTGGAAGTACGTCGTCGACGTTCGCGCCCGCAAGTGCGCCAGCGAGCTGGTTTCCGACCCCGAGACCCAGAAGGAGGTTTTCTTCGAGCTGACGACCATCGCGCACGGCCCGCCCGACCCGCTGGTGCGCCCGGAACTCGAGGTCGCCCTTTCCGAACTCGGCGAGGGCTCGGCCCGCATCGCCCGCGCCAACCCGGCGCTGCGCGCCAACCTGCTCATTCCCGCCGCCCGCTATGGCGTGCGCGAGGAGATGAAACAGGAGTACGGCTTCGAGTGGCGCGAGTATGTGCGCGGTGTCAATTTGACGTTCTCGGCGGCCGACAATCGGCGTTTCCGCGAGCGCGTGCGCGGCGAGCTTCGTGCACTCCAGCAGCGCCACGGCGCGCGCATCGGCCCCGAGTTCACTCTCGACAGCGACAACGCCGTCACCCCCCTCGGCGTGGCCCGCGAGATGCCAGACGTCGTGATCGCGGCAGCCGACGAGAACGGCCACATCGTTCGCTATTTCGAGGCGCGCGACACGGCCGCCTATTTCGGGTCCGCCCACGCCCACGATCCCGACACCGGCCTCTACGACCCCGAGCGCGAAGTGCGCTCGATCGCCTCGATCGGCAAGATCATCCCGGCGATCGCCATCGCCAACGAGGGAAAGGACACCCTCGCCACCAGCTATCTCGACGACAATGCCCCCGCCAAGGGCCTCGAGACGTGTCAGCGCCGCGGTGGTCAGCGCCACGGCCGCACCGCCGAGGTCACTTTCGCCTGCTCGCTCAACCGCCCGCTCGAGTTGCGCGCCGCGCGCCTCGGCCAGCGCCCGATCCGGCGCCTCATCGACGGCTTCGGCTTCAACATGCCGCCCGCCCCGACGCCCGAAACCGAGACACCGCCATCGACCGCGGCGGTGCACGGCTTCATCACGGGCAGCCCACGCCGCGTCCACCAGATGGCCGGCGTCGTGCTCGCCGCATTGACCGGACGCGGCGATCGCCTGGTCGGCCAGCCGACCCTGGTGCGTGGCTGGGACCGGCACCACGGCGCCCTCGACGATGGCGAGGCGACCCCTTTCGACATCCGCCCCGATGACCTCATCAAGCGCGGCTCGGCCGCGCGCCTCGCCCAATTCCTTTCCGCTCCTCTCTGCTACGAATTCCGAGGCAAGAGGCACGGCACGATGAAGGAACTCGCCGACTGGTGCGCCAGCCGTCGCAGCGACGTCACCCTCCATTTCGCCAAGACCGGTACCTCCGTCACGGAGGACCCGGACGCCACGGTCGACGTCTGGGCGGCCGGCGGCATCAAGTTCTCGAGCGGTCGCCAGTTTTCCTATGTCGTACTGGTCGGTACCGGCAGCACCAGCCGGCCCTGGGCGCGCAGCCTCCACGCCAGCCAGGTCGCGGCGCCCCTGGTGCGTATTCTGCTCGAGGACCTCAAGGCCGACGTGTCACGAGGTCCGGCGGTCGCCACCGCTCCCCGCCAGGGCACCTGAAGGCGGCCTCGCCCGGTCACTCGCCCTGCTCCGACCTGTCACCGGCCGCCACGCACACGCCCACCGCGTACCCCGCAACCTTCACGCCAGTTTTCACGCTCGACGGCATCCGGCCCCGACGATTCCGCGGCATTGCTGCAAATGGGTCACATTGAAGCCAAGTTGGAGACCGACAACTCCGGTGATCACGCAGGGGAGGGATTGAAAGCAGGCTGGGCGCCTTTCGGGCGGCGCGTCGGAGTGGGGGATGATCCCGCTGCCACGACGCGAACGTCTTCGGTTGCCTCCGGCGGGGCCTTGTCGGTCGGGCGTCAGCGCTCCGGCTGCTCGGCGAGGGGAGAAGGGCGGCTTCGGGCCGACGGGTGGTGAAGTGATGTCGATCTCGACCGATGACGGCTTTGCGCCGGCGCGCAAGCGCCCGTTCGACTGGAAGAAGGCTCTGCTCCTCCTCGGTCTCGGCATCCTCTCGTGGATATCGACCTACACCGGGATGCTCGAACTGATCCGCGCAAACATGGGGCAGGTCGGCTTCAGCGTCGAGGTGGCGATCGGCTTTGCCGTCGCCATGCTGATGCTGATGATCATTTGGCTCCTCGATCGGCTGTTCGACCGGATTTCCATCTCCGTTCGCCTGCTCTACGTCTTCGGCTATCTCTTCCTGACGCTCATTTCCGTCGGCTTCGGCTTCGGATTCTACTGGAAGTACCTGGAATCGCGAACTGAGGCCTCGCGTTCGGCGGAATCGGCGGTCACACAGGTGCAGACCGCGCTGCAGGGATCCCAGACCCGTCTGGAGCAGCTCCAGGCAACCCTGACGACGCTCACCAGCCTCTCGGCCACCAAGGCGATCGCCGAGCGCGACAAGGGCAATTCCTGTCCCAACAGCCGGCCGGGTGATGGTCCGCGGCGGCGGTTGCGCGACGCCGATGCCGCCCGCTTCGGTTTTGCCGGAACCTTCGTCAGTCAGCGCGTGGACACCGTCAAGGGTGACATCGCGACCCTCAACGCCGACCTCGCGCGCGTGATCGCCCAGGACCCGACGACATTCGATCCGCTGGATGGCACGCGCAATGCCTTCCTGCGCGAACTCGGCCGCAAGCTCGAGATGGCCTCGGCCCGCTTCAATGCGTTCCGTTCCGATCCCCAGCTCCTGCAGTTCCGCGCCGACTTCAACGAGCGCGCCGGCAAAACGGTCTTCGACGACGAGAAGGGCGGCACCTTCGCCTGCCCCGATCCCGAATTGCAGGCCGCGCTGCGCGGCGTCGTCCGCGCCATCGACCAGCTCCCGGAGCTGGAAAAGCCGAAGGTTTCCGCCGTGGAGGGCTCGGAAGCCATCGTCGAGGCGTTCCGTCGCCTCACCGTGACGCTCTACGGCGCCTTCCAGCTGAAGCTCCCGCCGACGCCCGACGAGTTGCGCGAGCTTCAGCAGAAGGCCGTCGCCACGCTCCAGGACAACGTCGCCCAGCGCCGCGTGCTGGCCATGGAGCCTGGTCTCGGCGAGCGCGATTACATTCCCCTCTTCATCGCGATCTTCGTCGATTTCTGTCTCCTCCTGGTCTCCGTCGGCCGCCCCATGAACGGCTTCCACTGGCTCGACGAGCGCATGGGCCAGGCCCAGGAATGGCCGGTGATGAAAATTCTCTCGCGCTTTCGGGACATTCACCACGACGACGAGATCCGCGAGGTCTTCGACGTCTTCCGTCACGTCGTGTTCGACTGGCGGGGCACCTATTATGCCGCCGTCCCGACCAATGGTACCGACCCCAACGTCGACAGCCGCGTCGGCCGCGATGCCGCCATCCAGGCCCAGCTGCTCGCCAACCTCTTCACGAGCTTCGAGAACGAAAAGGTCTTCGTCCGCACGCCGGTCTCGTTCTTCACCACCGGCTTCGTGCAGCGCAAGTTGCGCGAGCAGGGCTCGCGGTTCGCCGACGCCGAGGCCTTCCGCATCTACCGTTTCCGCCACCGCATGTGGCAGGACTGGATGCTCAGCGCCATGATGGGCGCGGCAAGGCGCGTCGAGGCGAGGAAACGCCGCGAGGAACTCGAAGCCGAGCGTCTGGGCGTCGCCGACCCGCGGGATTTCGCGACCGCGCGCAGCGGCACGTCGGAGGCAGCGCCGGCCGAGGGCGCCCTCAAGACCGCGATGCGGGCCGTCGAGTCGGTCGAGAGCCGCGACGGCGACAAGACCGCCCAGGAGGCGGTGAGCACGGCCGCCGCGACCCCCGCCGCCAATGCCCAGGACGAAGCCCTGGCGAGCGCCATCGAGGAGGCAGTGCGCGAAACGCTCGATGCCCAGTCACTGGCCGCCCGCGAGCGCGCCGAGGCCGACGCTGCCCGCCAGCTGACACGTCGCCTCCGCGCCGAGCGCGAGGCAGCGCGCCGGGTGCGTCTGGCGGCATCCAACGTCGAGGCGGTTCCGCGTGCTGCCGAGGTCCATCACCTCCCGCACGCCGCGCCCGATGCCGTCCGCGCGGGCGCCGTCCAGAACCAACCGCCGGTCGCTCAGGTCGCCGCATCGCGCGCCGAAGCGGAGCGTGCCCCGATCGAGGCCGCGGCACAGGCTCCGGCAACCGCCATGGCCAGCGAGGCCGGCTGGTCCAACGGCGACGATCCGATGGGCCGCGCCATGACCATGGGCGCGGTCGCCCTGCAACTGGTCGAGGCCCCGGCCACCTCCCCCGATGAGCAAACGCGCGCAAGCGCGACACCTCTCGACCGTGTGGTCGACTTGGCACCAGCATACACCGCGACACACGACGTGATCGCTCTGCCCGGTGTGGCGGATGCATCGGGTCGTCTCGCCAACGCCGCCGTGCCGCCGGCCGGCAGCCCCTCCGGCCCCACCCCAGCCGCGACACTGGTCGATGCACCGACCGATGCGCCCGTCACCCCGACCTTCCGCACCGCCGTGCGCGAGGCCTTGCCCGGCCATGTCGCGCCGATCGCCCGTGATCTCGCCCAGCGTCATGCCTCGGCCGGTCCCGGGCTCGCAACCGGCCCCGACGGCGGCGATCCGCGTGCCCACCTCTCGAGTCGGCTCGAGGCCATCGAGCGCTCACGTCCACTGGTTCCCGCGCCCCGCGCGAGCGGCCTCGAGCACTATGTCGCCCTTCCTCCACTCACGGACGGTCGGCGCGCCGCGCAACCGCGACCGGTGCCGCCGGCTCCCGCCGCAAAGGCCGTGCCGGCCGTCGACACCATCACCAACTCCGGCAAGGCGCCGGCGGCCGGAACGAACCGCCCGTCGAGCCTCATCGGCCGGCTGGGACGTGCCATCCTTGGCCAGAAGGCGATCGAGGCGCGGGCGCCCACCACCGAGCCCGTCGCCGTCGACACCGACACGGACCAGCCCGTGATCGAGGCGACCTGGAGCGTCACGGAACCGAAAGCCGTCGCTGGCGATCGCACGCCAGTTCGTGGCGCCGAGCGGCCGGCCGAAAAGGCGCTGTTCGAGGACGAACTCCTCGACGACGGCGACGGAGCCGAGATGCGCACCGAGGCCGTACATCTCGACATCGAGAACCTCTCGAGCTGGTTCGCCAAGCGCGGCGAGAAGCGCTGAAACCGAGGACCTCCGACAGCGGGCGGCACATCCTGCCGCCTGCCGGCACCCGTGCTCGATCGATCGTCCCAATTCCGGCCAGTCTGGCAAAGCTTCCTTAACCTGAGCGGGGCTAAATCGAGACGTGACGAGGCAACCTGGCCCGGCGGCAGTCACCGCTCGCCGCACCTTGGAAAAGAAGAGGTCCAAAACCCATGGGAGCAGACTTGAAGTCGCGGCGGCAGGAGATCGTGAGGCATGGCGAGAAACAAGGCCGCCTCGACCAGTTCGTAGGGTTCTATCTGGATCGCATCTTCGCCGATTGGGCCCATCGCCCGGAAATGCACGTCGTCAGCGTCATTGCGCGCTCCCCGGCCTCGCCCGTCGCCCGCGCGGTGGCGAGCAACGCTCCCGACCTCTTGTCCGCCGGCATCGTCATTCGCGTCGTCTTCGCCCAACTCGAGCCCACCGACTTGATGGGTGAATGGACGGACATCGCGCTCGTCGCCGCCGAGAGCGATGCCGGCTCGTCCGTCGAATTCGCGCTCATCGGCAATCAGGCGCTCGTCGACGCCCATGAGGTCATCGTGCTTGGCGCCGACATGAGCTGGTGCGGTGACGCCATGCGGCGCGATCCGCTGTTGCGCGACACCGTCGAGGTCTACGATCCGTGCTGCCCGCGCTCGGCAACGCTCAATCGCCGGAGCTTCGAAGCGCTCTGGACCCGCAGCGAAATCATCCGCGTTGCGACCCCGGTGCGCCGCGCCGAGCCGCAGCCAGCCCCCGTCGAGGCCACGGAAACGCCAGCGCTGCAACCCGGCGAACTGCCTTCGACGACGCTCGCCTCCACCCGCCACTGAAACGGTCAGCGCGGCTTCCTCGCGCCGCCCCTCGGTCACCGATTCCGAGGTGAATGCCCGGTCGCGCCATGTGCGCCGCCGGGCATTTTCGTATGCGAACTCGCCCTCGCACTGCGGCCGAGACGCTCCTCCAGAGCCCGTCAGTTGCCGTCAAAGCGCCCCGCCCGACCACCAATGCGGCACCATTATTTCCATTGCGCCGATTGACTTATCTCGCGGCCTTGCTTTCGCCAAGGACCTGTGGCGCGATCGCCTCGATTGCCGCGGACCGCACTCGACGACACGCTGCCGGTCCGCTTCCAATGCAAGGACCAGCTCATGCCCCCCCTCTCGCGCACGCTGCTATCCGCCATCCTCGCCCTCCTGTTGGGCTTCCTCGCCCCGCTCGCGGCCCGCGCCGAATTCTCGCACGGCCCGACCGTCTATGAAGCCGGCGAACTCGCCCGAAAGCTCGCCGGTCTGCGCGGCGCCGACGGTCGCGGCGCGCGATGGTACTTGCGGCAAGGCCAGCGGCTTTCGCGCGGCGGCGAGGCGTCACGTGACGCCTACCTCGCGTTCTTGACCGCGGCAGCCATCGACCCGAGCCTTCAGGAGGCCTATCGCGGCGTCGCGGAAATGGCCCTCGCGATCTCGGCGACGAGCCCGAGCGAGCAATTCGAGTTGCAGCGCCAGGCCACCGCCGCCGCGTTCCAGAGCTATCGTCTGGCCAAGACCCCGGCCGAGAAGTCATCGGCGCTCGCGCTGCTGGCCACCGCCTATGAGCAGCGCTCGCTCTGGCGCCCGGCGATCGATGCCCTGAAGGAGGCGACGAGCCTCGAGGCGACGCCCGAACTCGTTGCGCGCTACGAGGAACTGCGTGCCGAGCAGGGCTTTCGCATCGCCGACTATTCGGTCGAGTCCGATGCGGCCTCACCGCGCGTCTGCGTGCAGTTCACCGAGCCGCTCGCCCGCGGCAAGCAGGACTTCGCGAAGTTCTTCTCCGTCGACGGCCGCGATCCGGCAGCCGTACGCACCGACACTCAGCAGGCCTGCCTCGAGGGCCTCGAGCACGGCAAGCGCTATGAGATCACCGTGCGTGCGGGCTTGCCCTCGTCGGTCGGCGAGGATCTGCTGAAGACTGCGACGCTCGCCGTCTACGTGCGCGACCGCTCGCCCGGCGTTCGCTTCGGCGCCAATGCCTATGTGCTCGCCAACCGTGGCCAGCAGGGCATTCCGGTGATTTCGGTGAACACGGATGCCATCGAGGTCGAAGTGTTTCGAATCGGCGATCGCGGTCTGGCCCGCGCGGTCATCGATGGTGACTTCCAGCGCGCCCTGAGCGGCTGGCAGTCCGATGAATTGGCCGACCGCCACGCCGCCCGGGTCTGGCAGGGCAGCCTCGAGGTACGCTCCGAACTCAACGAGGACGTGACGACGGCGTTTCCGCTGAACGAAACCGTCGGCCAGCTGCAACCGGGCGTCTATGTCATGGTCGCACGTGCCGCCGGCAAGACGGAGGACACCTGGAGTGAGCGCGCCACGCAGTGGTTCGTCGTCTCCGACCTCGGCCTGATGGCCCTTCAAGGCGGAAAGGGCGTGCATGCGTTCGTGCGCTCTCTGGCAACCGCCGAGCCCGTCGCAGGCGCCACGGTTCGCCTCGTCGCCCGCAACAACGAGGTGCTCGGCGAAGCTTCGAGCGACGCATCGGGCCACGTTCATTTCGCCGGCGGCCTCGCGACCGGAAAGGGCGGCATGGCGCCGGCCGTGCTGATCGCCGAGAACGGCCCCGGCGACTTCGCGTTCCTCGACCTCACGGCAAACGCCTTCGATCTCACCGACAGAGGCGTCGCCGGTCGCGCGCAGCCGGGCCCGCTCGACGGCTTCCTCTTTGCCGAGCGCGGTGTCTATCGCCCGGGTGAGACGGTGCATTTGACGGCGCTGCTGCGCCGCGACGACACCACCGCCGCGCCCTCCATGCCCGTGACCCTGGTCGTCACCCGCCCCGATGGCGTCGAACACGCCCGCGAGGCCGTTGCCGACATGGGAGCGGGCGGTCGCACGCTCGATCTCGCACTGCCCGCCGCCGCCATGACCGGCACGTGGTCCGTTGCCGCACTCGCCGATCCCAAGGCACCGGCGCTCGCAACGACCGCATTCCTCGTCGAGGATTTCGTTCCCGAGCGCCTCGGTCTCGAACTGGATGCGACCGATCCGACCGTCGCCGCCTCGCGCGCCGCACGCCTCGCCGTGGCCGGCCGCTACCTCTATGGCGCCCCTGCCGCCGGCCTGCGTCTTTCGGGAGATATTCTCGTGCGCACGCGCTCCGGCGGCCTGCCGGGCTACGAGGGCTTCGCCTTCGGCCTCGACGACGAGGAGTTCTCGGCCCAGCGCGCCGAACTCCCCGCCAATCTTGCGACCGACGTCGGCGGCACCGCCGAGATTACCGTCGCCCTGCCCGACCTCGCCCAGTCCTCGCGCCTGCTCGAGGCCCGTGTCGCCGTGACGATGACCGAGCCCGGCGGCCGCGCCATCACGCGCGACATCGTGCTCCCCATCGAGCCCGAGCGTGCCTTGGTCGGCGTCCGCAGCAATTTCGCGAGCGGTGAAATCGGCGCCGGCCGCAACGCGTCGTTCGATGTCGTCACGCTCGATGCCGCCGGCCGGCGAAGCGCCGAAACCGGTCTCGTCTGGACGCTCTTTCGCCTCGAAAGACATTACCAGTGGTACAATCGCGACGGCTCGTGGGGTTACGAATCGGTGACCTTCCCGACCCAGGTCGCCTCCGGCACACTCGCCACCTCCCCCGATGCGCCCGCGCGCTTCGAGGCGCCGGTCGAATACGGCCGCTACCGCCTCGAGGTGGTCTCGGCGACGCCCGGCGGGCCCGCCACCGGTGTGACCTTCACCGCCGGGTGGTGGAGTGCCGACGCCGACACTCCCGAGGTACTCGACGTTGCCCTCGACAAGCCCCGCTACGCAGCCGGTGAGACGGCAACCCTCACCGTTGCCTCCCCGAGCGCCGGAAAGCTCGTCGTCGCCGTGCTCGGTGACGACGTCCTCGCCACGTCCACCCACGACGTGACGGCCGGCTCGCAGACGGTATCCGTCCCCGTCGGGCAGGATTGGGGGGCAGGAGTCTATGTCGCCGCGATGCACTACCGCCCGATGGACGAAGCGGCAAAGCGCATGCCGAGCCGCGCAATCGGCATTCGCTGGCTCGCACTCGACCAGGCGCCGCTGACCCTCGAGCCCGTCGTCACCCTGGAAAACCAGGTCCGCGGCAACCGGACGCTCACCGTTCCGGTTTCCGTCGGCCAGCCGCGCCCCGGCGAAACGGTACGCGCGGTGGTTGCCGCCGTCGACGTCGGGATCCTCAGCCTGACGCGCTACGAGACGCCGGACCCGGCCGGCTGGTTCTACGGCCAGCGCCGCCTCGCCATGGACATCCGAGACCTCTACGGCCGGCTGATCGACGGTATGCGTGCCTCGCGCGGCGCCGTTCGCTCGGGCGGTGACGGCGGTGAGGGTGCGCTTTCCATGCAGGGTTCACCCCCGGTCGAAAAGCCGCTCGCACTCTTTTCGGGCATCGTCGAGGTGGATGCGGACGGCAATGCCAACGTCGACCTCGACCTGCCGCCCTTCAACGGCACGGTGCGGATCATGGTCGTCGCCTGGAGCGAGACGCGCGTCGGCAGTTCCTCCCGCGATCTCATCGTGCGCGATCCGGTCACCCTGACGCTGACAACGCCGCGCTTCCTGACGCTTGGCGACCAGGCCCGCCTCTCGCTCGACCTGCACAATGTGGATGCTCCCTCCGGTGCGTTCGCGGTGCGCGTGTCCGCCGAGGATGCCGACAACACCAGCCGCGCCGTCGGGGATCAGACCGCGACTCTCGAGACCGGCGCACGCCAGCTCGTTCCCGTACTCGTCGATGCACGCAAGGTCGGGCCGATGTTCCTCGAGGTGCGAGTCAGCGGCCCGGGCGACGTCGACATCGCCCGTCGTGTGGCCATCGACGTCAAAGCGCCGGCGCCGAGCGTGCGCCGCCAGAGCCGCCAGCAGATCGCGGCCAATGGTGGTCGCCTGACCATCGATGCCGCGCTCTTCGGTGACCTCATCGCCGAACGCTCACGCGTCACGATCGCGACCGGCCCGGCCGCATTGCTGGACGTGCCGAGCATTCTCGTTTCGCTCGACCGCTACCCCTACGGTTGCGCCGAGCAGACGACGAGCCGTGCCCTGCCGCTGCTTTATCTCTCCAGCGTCTCGGCTCGCATCGGCCTTGCCGGCGACGATGCCGTTCGCGCCCGCGTCGCCGATGCCATCACGAACCTCGCCGGCATGCAGTCGAGTTCGGGCGAATTCGGCCTCTGGGCTCCGGTCGGTGGCGACCTCTGGCTGACGTCCTACGTCACCGACTTCCTCACCCGTGCGAAGGAGGAAGGGTATGCCGTCCAGGACCGCGTGCTCTCGAACGCCCTCGACCGGCTGCAGAACTTCGTCACCTACACCAACGAGGTGAGCGGTGGCGGTGGCTCGCTGGCCTATGCCCTCTACACGCTCGCGCGCAACGGGCGGGCACCGATCGGCGATCTGCGCTATTACGCGGACACCAAGCTCGACGAGTTCAGCTCCCCCCTCGCCAAGACCCACCTCGGCGCCGCGCTCGCCATGATGAACGACCGCGAGCGGGCGGGTACCGTCTTTGCGAGCGCGCTCGAGAGCCTCCAGGCCGAGGAGCTCAAGCCTTCGCTGACACGGACCGACTATGGTTCGCTGTTGCGCGATGGTGCGCAGATGCTGACCCTGGCGGGAGAGCGCTTCGATGCCGGGCTCGGCACTGGCGGTGACATCGTCCGCCTCTCCCAGCTCGTGCGCCGTGCCCTCGACCGCACGACGCACACCTCGACCCAGGAGAACGCGTGGCTGCTCATGGCCGCCCGCTCGCTGCTCGAAGCGGCGGACGGCACGCGCCTCCTGGTCAACGGTGAGCCCTCGACCGGTGCCTATATCCAGGGCGTCACGGTGGATCGGCTGACCAGCGAGCCGATCCGCATCGAGAACCGGGCCGAAACACCGGCCGACGCCGTTGTGACGGTCGCGGGCGAGGCCGCGACGCCGGAGCCCGCAATCGAGCGGGGCCTCAGGGTCTCGCGCGCCTATTACGGGCTCGACGGCAAGCCCATCGACCTCGCCTCGGCGACCGGCGGGCGGGCGACGCTCGCCCAGAACACGCGCATCGTCACCGTTCTGACCGTCGATGTGGCCGACGGCGCCGGTGGCCGCCTCTTGCTCGAGGACCGCTTGCCGGCCGGCCTCGAAATCGAGAACCCGAAGCTCGTCGACAGCGCCTCGCTCTCCTCGTTCCCGTGGCTGAAGTCGGCTGTCTATCCCGAGCACACGGGCTTTCGTGACGACCGCTTCGTGGCCTCCTTCAATCTCTGGCCCGGCAGCGGCAGTGAAACCAAGCGCACGATGACCCTTGCCTACGTCGCGCGCGCGGTCAGCCCCGGCACGTTCCTGCATCCGCCGGCGACCGTGGAAGACATGTACCGGCCGGCCCGCTATGCCCGCACCGCCTCGGGCACCCTCGAGGTCACCGCGGAGCGTCGCTGAGCCATGACCACCTCCCTCGAGGAGAAGCGCCCCGCCCCGCCCTCAGGGCGGACGGGGTGGCGGCGCTGGTGCGCGGTGCCCGGCGCGACGACGCCACTCCTCCTGGTGCTCGTCGCGTTCGTCCTCCTCGGGCACGCGATCGTCGACCGCCAGATCGAGGGGCTCTCGCCCCTCGACGTCGCCTCGCGCAGCCGACCCGGTCCAGTGGTGGTGGACCGCGAAGGCCAGTTGCTCCGCGCCTACACGGCACCGGATGGGCGCTGGCGGCTTCCACTCGCCGCCGACGAGGCGGATGAGCGATATCTCGCGATGCTGCTCGCCTACGAGGATGTCCGCTTCCACGAGCACCACGGCGCGGACGTGCCGGGCATCGTGCGCGCCGGCCTCCTCGCACTGCGCCACGGCCGCTTCGTCTCCGGCGCCTCGACACTCACCATGCAGGTCGCCCGCCTGCTCGAGCGCCGCCACGAGCGCACACTCGCCGGCAAGTGGCGCCAGATGCTGCGCGCCTTCTGGCTGGAGCGCCGCTTCACCAAGCGCGAGATCCTCGATCTCTATCTTCGGCTGGCACCCTTCGGGAGCAATCTCGAAGGCGCCCGCGCCGGCGCCCTCGCCTACTTCGGCAAGGAGGTCCGCCGCCTCTCGGCCGGCGAGGCGGCGCTGCTCGTCGCGATCCCGCAATCGCCGGAGGCACGTCGACCGGATCGCGACCCCGCCGCCGCCCGCCGGGCCCGCGACAAGGTGCTGGCACGCATGGTGCGCGACGGCGTCCTCGATGCCGTGGAGGCCGGGCGCGCGATCGCCGAGGCTGCACCCCGTCGCCGCATTCCGTTTCCCTTCCATGCTCCGCACCTGGCGGATCGCCTGGTCTCCGGCAACCCGGACCGGACCGTAATTGCGACCACGATCTCGCGTGATCTCCAGGCCCGCCTCGAGCCGCTCGTTTCCGCCCATGCCCACGCGGCGGGCCGCCGCGCCTCGGCCGCCCTCATCGTGCTCGACAACACGACCGGCGACGTCCTCGCGCAGATCGGATCGCCCGGAATTTTCGACGCCGAACGCGAGGGCGCCATCGACATGACGAGCGCGGTGCGTTCGCCCGGTTCGGCCCTGAAGCCGTTCATCTACGGCCTCGCCTTCGAGATCGGCATGGCCCATCCCGAGACGCTCATCGAAGACCGGCCCGTGCGCTTCGGCACCTGGCGCCCGCGCAACTTCGACAACACCTGGAACGGTACGGTGAGCGTGCGCGAAGCGCTCCAGTCGTCGCTGAACATCCCCGCCGTGCGGGTTCTGGCCGGCATCGGTCCAGCCCGATTCAACGCCCGTTTGACGGCGGCGGGCGTCCGCCTCGCGCGCCCCGGCAACAGCACCCCTTCGCTGGCGCTCGCCCTCGGTGGCGCCGGCCTCACGCTCGAGCAGCTCGCCCAGCTCTACTTGGCGCTGGCCAATGGCGGGCTGGTGCAGCCGACCCGCCACCTGATCGCGGAGCCACCGGCGGCGGACGCGGAGCCCGCGCCGTCTCACCGCCTCCTCTCCGGCGAGGCCGCCTGGTACGTCGCCGACGTGCTGCGCGATGCCCCGCCCCCGCGTGGCGCCATCGGTGGTGAGATCGCCTTCAAGACCGGAACCTCCTACGGCTATCGCGACGCCTGGGCAGCCGGTTTCGACGGCCGCCATACCGTGGTCACCTGGCTCGGCCGTCCCGACAGCGAACCGGTCCCCGGCTTGACCGGCCTCGGGTCCGCCGCGCCGCTGCTCTTCGAGGCCTTCCAGCGCGCCTCCCCGCTGCGCCATCCCTTCAAGGCACCGTCCGGAACGACCCTGGTCACGGACTCGAGCGCCGATCTGCCCCCACCGCTCCGGCGTTTTCGCTCGATCGGCGTGAGCGAGGTCGAGCCCGAGGGTCCCGAAGCGCCCCTCTCGATCACATTTCCCCCGAACGCCTCGCAGATCGCGCTGGAGAGTTCACGCCGCCTCCAGCTCATCGCGAGCGGCGGCCGGCTGCCGCTCACCTGGCTGGTCGATGGTGCACCGCTGGCCAGCCCGCCACACCGCCGCGAAGCCCTATGGACACCTGCCACCGGTGGCTTTGCCCGCTTGACGGTGATCGACGCCGATGGCCGCAGCGACTCGGTCGCGGTCCGGATCATCGACTGACCGGCGAGCCGGCCCGAGCCCCGTCGCCGCTTCCGCCACCCACGCGGCCCCGACCAGCCGGTTGGGGGCGTGCAATAGAGCCACGCTGCAACGACGAAATCGCCAACCGCGGGCGCATATGCTTGCCGACACCCCAGGCGCGGCGCTGACATTTCCGCAACGCGTGGGATGGTCGGGTGATTCGGTGCACGCTGCGCGGTGGAGTGCGCCGAGGCAACTGCCCGGCCCCGTACGAAGCGAGGTCCGATGACGGCGAAACACGAAAAGCGCAAGGCGCACGCCGCACTTTTCGGCATTTTGGCGGCCGTGCTGCTGGCCGCCTGCCGCCCGGAGCCCGACGGCCAGCTTCCCGCCATTTCGGCCGAGCCTGGTCAGATCACCGTTTCGGGCGTGTCGTCCGGGGCTTACATGGCCGGGCAATATCAATTCGCCCACGCACGCACCGTCACTGGCGCCGCGATCGTCGCTGGCGGTCCCTATGGCTGTGCCGAGAGCCTGATCGCCCCGACGCTGCCGGCTGGCAGCGCCGCTTTCCTCAACATGACCAAGGCGGCCAACGTCTGCATGCTCGATGGCCTTCGGCTGATCGGTGAACCCGACCCGAACCGCCTCGCCGACGCCGCACGCAAGCGCGCCGCGGCCGGGGAGATCGATCCCGTTTCACATGTCCGCAACGACCGCGTTTATCTTTTTGCCGGCTCGGGCGACCACACGGTCGTGCCCGAGATCGTCGCCGCGGCGGCGCGCTTCTACGAGACCGTGGGCGTCGCCGCCGACCGCATGACATTCGTTCGCCACCCCTTGGCCGGCCACGGTATCCTGACCGAGACGATCGGTGTCGCTTGCGGTTCGACCGGCCGGCCATATCTCAACGACTGCGACCACGATCAGGCTGGCGCCATTCTCGACGCCCTGCTCGGCGACCTCGCGCCCCCATCACCTAATCCCGAGATCGCCGGCGACCTCATCGCCTTCGACCAGCGCCCATTCCTCGATCCCAGCACGTCGCATGGCATGGCTCTCGCCGGCTACGCCTATGTCCCGCACGTCTGCCGCGGCGAGGAAGGTTGCCGCATCCACATCGCCTTCCACGGTTGCAACCAGAACGCCGAGAAAGTTGGCGAGGTGTTCGTGCGCGATGCCGGATTCAATCGCTGGGCCGCCAGCAACCGCATCGTCGTGCTCTATCCGCAGACCACCACGACCGCCCTCAACGCCAACGCCTGCTGGGACTGGTGGGGCTACACGGGGGCCGATTTCCTGACCCGCTCGGCACCGCAGATTCGCGCCGTGAACGCCATGGTCCGCATGCTGGCATCCGATCCGTCGTCCGGACGGCGCCCGCCTCAAGTCGTCGCCGTTGCGCGATAGCGCTTGACCCGGCGAGCCGGCTGCGCCACCGGAAGATCGGATCAGCTCATTGAGTTGCCGAGCTTTGCGCCGATCGCGGATCGAACCTTCCGGCTGCGGCATCGAGCTCTCGAATGTCCCGGGTTCGGCCGCCGGAAGCGAACCCGGGCGATCAGGGAACGCCACGAGGACGGATCATGGCCTCCGCAGAAGGACTGTCGCGAGCCTCGCTCGCTCCCCAAGACGTTGGTGCGGGGCTCGGCGTCGGCGCACTCCGGCGGCTTTCGGCGCTGTTCGCCCTGCCCGTGATCATCGGGCTGCTCGCGCTCCAAGCGCTCGATGCCGTGCCATCGCCGGCGGGTCTTGCGGCCGCGATGCCCGAGCCCGATCGCGATCGGCTCTCGCCCGCCACCGCTGAGGCCGGAGCGGCCGCGCCCCTCGATCGCCTGCTGGCGCGCGAACTGGTCCTCTCGGCCTATTCCGGCGTCAGCTACACGCACGATAGTGTCGTCAGCATCGAGAGCCCCGACGGCACATTCACCGAGCTCGACGACGTCTCATGGAACGGCGAGCCGTTCCGCAATCCGATCTACTACGGCATGCGGGCGGGCGGCTGGCTCGGCGGCCTGCCATTCGGCGGCGTGATCGACTTCACGCACGCCAAGGCGCTCGCCCAACTCGACAACATGGTCACGGTGCGGCGCTACGCGAAAGGCTCCCTTGCGCTGCCGAACGAAACGCGCGAACGCCTGCGCGACGTCTATTCCAAGCTGGAATTCTCCCACGGCCACAACATCCTGATGGCGACCGGCCTCTATCGCCTGCCGCTCGCCAGTGCGCGACTTTCTCCATACGTCGGACTCGGCCTCGGCACGTCGGTGCCGCACGTCGAGATCCAGCGCGCCGGCAGCGAGACGCGCACCTATGGCTATCAGACCGTCGGCCCGGCCGGCCAGGTGCTGCTCGGCCTCGAGGTCCGCCTCGCCACCACTTCGGTTTTCGTCGAGTACAAGTTCTCGGCCTCGCACTACGCCCCTTCGCTGGCCGAACCGGCCGGTGGGCGCCTCGTGGCGCAGCTGCTGACGCACCACCTGATCGGCGGTTTCTCGATCAGAACGGGCGGCCCGGCACGTCTCGCGCGCTGAGCGTAACCCCATTCATCGCGCCCCCCCATCCGTGGTCGGCCCGCCGCCACGCTGACGCTCGCGGGCGAACGTGTAGAGGCCCGCGGCGACGACGACGGCGATCCCGACGCTGGCGAGCACGTTGGGCAGCTGACCCCAGACCAGCCAACCCGACAGCAGCGCCCAGACGACCAGGGAGTAGCGATAGGGCGCGACCAGCGCAGCCGGCGCGCTGCGCGTCGCCTGAATGATGGTCGCATAGGCCACCATGAGCAGACCGGCCGCCGCCGTCAGAATGGCCATCTCGCGCCACGTCGGCATCGGCCAGGTTTCGAGCGGCTTGAAGGTGATCCCGACCACCATCACCGCCGCCGCGGCCGCCAGCGTCATCACCGTCGTCGGCACACCGGGCGCGACGAGACGCGTCGCGAGATCTCGCACCGCCACACAGAGCACCGCCCCGAGCACATAAATCGCCCCCCAGTCGAACGCCTCCAGCCCCGGCTGCACGATCATCAGCGCGCCGAGGAAGCCGATCAACGCCGCGAGCCAACGCCGCCAACCGACCGGCTCGGCGAGCACGAGCGCCGCCCCGGCCGTCACCGCCAACGGCACCACCTGCATGATGCCGATCACGTTGGCGATCGGCATGCGGAACAGCGCCGTGAGAAAGAGCGCGGCTCCGATCGCTTCACTGATGGTTCGCAGCGCCGCCATGGGGTCCAGCATCCCGCCGAGCCGACCGAACAACCCGCTGCGCCAGGCGACGATGAGCATGACCGTGGTCGCGATCAGACCGCGTATCGTCATGATCTGACCGGTCGCCAACCGCTCGGAGGCGAGCTTGGTCAGGGTGTCGTTGACGATCATGAGCGCCATGCCGACGAGCATCAGCAGCACGGATCGTGCCGCCGAGCCGCCAGACGGGGCAGCACGCGCCCCGGCATCGACGATGGTCATTGAGCGCCCCCGACCGATCCACCGGGCGGAACCGTTCCACCGGCACCACCAGCCTCCGCCACCGGCCCCGCCACATGCCCCCGTTGCCGTTCGCGGGCAAGCGCAAAAAGCCCCGCACCGACCACGATCGCCATGCCGGCGAGCCCCGTGGCATCGGGCAGGGTTCCGAACACCAACCAGCCGAGCAGCACCGCCCAGGCCACCTTGCTATAGCGGATGACGGCAACGAGCGATATCTCGCCGGTCCGGCAGGCATAGATGATAAGGAAATAAAAGACGATCTGCGCCAGCGCTGAGGCCACGAGCAGCAGCCACTCTCGCCCCTCGGGCATAACCCAGGCCTCCCCCACCCCGAACACCGCCCCGACGAGCCCCACGAAGACGATGGTCACCACGCTGACGACCAGCGTCGGCAGGGCCAGTGGCAACCGGCGCGTGGCGAGATCGCGCATCGTGAAGAATGCGATCGCCACGAGCACGAGCAGGCTCGCGGGCTCGAATGTCGGAGCGAGAGGGCGGATGATGAGGAGGACGCCGAAGAACCCTGCGCCAGCGGCCAGCCAGCGCCGCCAGCCGACCCGCTCGCCGAGCAGCAGTGCCGCCGCTCCCATGAGGACGAGCGGCAGCACTTGGGAGATGCTCGCGACATCGGCGAGCGGGAGCACCGCGAGCGCGCCGATATAGGCGATCGCCCCGCCCGCCTCACCGGCGACCCTGAGGCCGAGCGGCCAGCCCAAGACATCGCCGCGCACGAGCTTGGCGATCGCCGACCGGCAGAAAATGGCGACAACGGGCGCGAGCAGCACGAAGGCAAAGAGGCTTCTGAGCGCGACCAGTTCGCCGATCGGCAAGGTCTCTGCGGCGAGCTTGATTATTGCCTCGTTGAGCGCGAGCACGACCATCGCGGCCGCCGCCACCGCTCCGCCCCGAAGGTTGTCACGCAACCGCGCCGCTTCGGCAGCGGCATCGGCCTGCTCGCTCATCCCCCGGTGACGGACATGTGCCGCGCCACCGCCGGCTGGCGGGTCGTGCGATCGATGACGAAGTCGTGCCCCTTGGGCTTGCGTGAGATGGCCTCGTCGATCGCGGCATAAAGGAGGGTATTGTCCGCGCCGGCCCTGAGCGGCGCCCTGAGGTCCGCATCGTCGTCCTGACCGAGGCACATGTAGAGCTGACCGGTGCAGGTGATGCGAACCCGGTTGCAGCTTTCGCAGAAATTGTGGGTGAGCGGCGTGATGAAGCCGAGGCGACCGCCGGTTTCCCGGATACGCACATAGCGGGCTGGACCGCCGGTGCGATAGTCGATCTCCTCCAGCGTCCAGCGTTCGGCGAGCCTGCTGCGCACGAGCGTCAAGGGAAGGTATTGGTCGGTCCGGTCGCCGTCGATGTCGCCGAGCGGCATGGTCTCGATCAGCGTGAAATCCATGCCGCGACCGTGCGCCCAGGCGACCATGTCGGCGATCTCGTGCTCGTTGACGCCTTTGAGCGCCACTGCGTTGATCTTGACGCCGAGACCCGCCGCCTGCGCGGCATCGATGCCATCGATCACCCGGCCGATTTCACCCCAGCGCGTGATCGACTT
Source organism: Hyphomicrobiales bacterium (assembly GCA_016125495.1). NCBI lineage: Bacteria > Pseudomonadati > Pseudomonadota > Alphaproteobacteria > Hyphomicrobiales > Hyphomicrobiales bacterium. The sequence goes on from WGLQ01000027.1 coordinate 164,263, forward strand.
GAACTTGGCGGGATCGAGCGTGTCGAGCGAGACGTTGATGCGCCGCACCCCGGCGTCCCGCAGCTCGCGCGCGTATTTCTCCAGCTGGGTGCCGTTGGTCGTCAGCGTCAGCTCTTCGAGTGCACCGCTTTCGAGATGGCGCCCGAGCGAGCGAAAGAGCGAAAGGATGTTTTTTCGCACGAGCGGCTCACCGCCCGTGATCCGAAGCTTACGAACCCCCTTGGTGATGAAGGCCGAACAGAGCCTGTCCAGTTCCTCGAGCGTCAGCAGATCCTTCTTCGGCAGGAACGTCATGTTCTCCGACATGCAGTAGACGCACCTGAGGTCGCACCGGTCCGTAACGGAGACCCGCAGATAAGTGATCGCCCTGGCGAACGGATCGATCATCGGTCCCAAGTGCGCTCGCTCCATGCTCTGGGCAGCCATCTCTCACCTCGCCTTCGACCAAGCTGGTGCTGCCGCGCTCGGCGGCGCGGAACGGCGCTCGGTCATCGATATCAATTCGGCCTCGTGGCGCGCACTGTAGGTCGGATCTGTTGTCCGCCGACATCGCCCCGGGCAACGCCGTGAGCCTAGCGCTTCCACCGGCGCGATCAAGCCCGACGACGGACGATTTACGCCCTGGTCGCTGGAGTGACCGCGCCCCCTGCCCCCGCCGGATCGAAGTCCATGACGGAGCGGAACCGGGCATGATGCGGCATGAACGCCCGCAGACCCGCCGTCACCTCCACCACGTTTCCCGTGGTCAGCAGTACCGGCTCGAACAAGTGATCGCGAGGTTGGGCGTAGTGCGGATGGCGGGCGAGATAGTCGTCGAGGCTGTGCGCGACCGCTTCCGGCTGGGCGAGGATGCGCGTCGCGGGCGGCAGGAAGCGCCTGAAATGTTCTTGCACGAGAGGATAGTGCGTACACCCGAGGATCGCGCGATCCGGCGCTTGGCCGGCGCACTCGGCCAGCAAGGCGGCGACGTACCCCTCCACCAGCTGCGCCAGTTCCCCGTCCGGTCGCGCCCGCTCGATCGCGGTGGCAAGGTCCGGGCAAGCCTGCTGGATCACCGTCACCTGTGGGCAGCGTTTGCGGATTTCCTCCGGGTAAACCCCCGAGGCGATCGTGCGCTGCGTCCCGAACACCGCGATACGGTCACGGTTGAACTTCTGGGGGTATTGCGGTGTCTGCACGGCCCATGGCGTTTGCGTCGCCGCTTCGACGGTCGGGGCAACGATGCCGATGACGTTGTGTCCGACCCACCCGGAATCCGGCAGCCAAGAGCGCTGCAACGTCCGGCAGGCGACCGCCGTCGCCGTGTTGCAGGCGAGGATGACGAGCCGGCAACCGAGACCGAACAGCCGCTCGACGCCGGCCTGCGTCAGCGCCACGACGTCCTCGGCGGGGCGGTTGCCATAGGGCGCGTTCGCGTGGTCGCCGAGATAGAGGAAACGGATGTCGGGAAAGCGCGCGACGAGCGCGGCGAACACCGTCAGCCCACCATGGCCGGAATCGAAGAGACCGATCATCGCCGAAGCCTCCGCCTGCCGAGCCGCCGGTCACGCATGGCCGCCGATGGCAGCCCTCAACCCTCGCCGCTGTCCTGCGCCTTGAGAGCCTCGAGCCCGGGCATGAAGATCGAATTGAAACCGCAATCGACGTAGTGCACCTCGCCGGTGACGGCCCCCGAGAGATCGCTGAGAAGGTAGAGGGCCGACCCGCCCACTTCGTCCAGCTCGGGCGTACGCCGCAGGGGAGCGTGGTCGCGCTGATAGTTGAAAATGACGCGCGCATCCGAAATGCCGGCGCCCGCGAGCGTTCGCATCGGCCCGGCCGAGAGCGCGTTCACCCGGATCTGACGCGGACCGAAATCGCTGGCGAGGTAGCGCACGCTCGCCTCGAGCGCCGCCTTGGCCACGCCCATCACGTTGTAGGACGGCACGACACGCTCCGAGCCGCCATAGGTGAGGGTCAGCATGCTGCCGCCTCGATCCATGAGTTCGGCGGCCCGCTTGGCGACCTCGGTGAACGAGAAGCAGGAGATCACCATGGTCTGCTGGAAATTCTCACGCGAGGTGTCGGCATAGCGCCCACGCAGCTCGCTGCGGTCGGAGAACGCGAGCGCATGCACCACGAAGTCGATCCGCCCCCATTCCCGGCGGATCGCCTCGAACACTGCATCGACGCTCGCCAGATCCATGACGTCGCACGGCACGATGATGCGCGCACCGGCCGACTGGGCGAGCGGCACCGCGCGCCGCCCGAAGGCCTCTCCCTGGTAAGTGAAGGCGAGTTCGGCGCCATGGCCGGCCAGCATCCGTGCGATGCCCCAGGCGATCGAGCGGTCGTTGGCCACCCCCATCACCAGGCCACGCTTGCCCGCCATCAGCGGGCCGGGAACGGCGAGATCTGCAGCGTTCATCGCTTATTGTCCAATCTCTCGAGCCAGGATGCCGTTATGCGAACTCGACTTGGTTCTCTGGATCGAACGCCTGGTTCCCGGCGGACGTCGTCAAGCGTTCGAGATGTCAGAGCACAACCGGAAACTCACCTGGTGGTTCGCCAGAGGCACCCGCGCACCGGGCATCGGTTTCCAACACCAGACATGCGGAGCGTTGGCGAGGCTCCGCGCAGCACAGCTCACCCATCGACACGCTGGAAAACCAGCGTTGCATTGGTTCCACCGAAACCGAAGCTGTTCGACATCGCCCGTTCGATACTGGCCCCGTCGCGCCTCTCCATGACGATCGGCACGTCCTCGAAGGCCGGATCGAGCGTCTCGATGTTCGCCGACTTGCAGATGAAGTTCTCGCGCATCATCAGGATCGAGTAGATCGATTCCTGGACCCCGACGGCGCCGAGCGAATGCCCGGTCAGCGACTTCGTCGCGCTGATCGCCGGCACGTTCCGCCCGAACACGTCCCTGATCGCCTCGATCTCCTTGATGTCGCCGATCGGCGTCGAGGTGGCGTGCGGATTGATGTAGTCGATCGGCCCCTTCACGGTCGCGAGCGCCTGGCGCATGCAGCGTGCGGCGCCCTCGCCCGAGGGCTGCACCATGTCGTGGCCGTCGGACGTCGCGCCGTAGCCGACGATCTCGGCATAGATCCTGGCGCCCCGCGCCTTGGCCCGTTCGAACTCCTCGAGCACGACGACGCCCGCCCCACCGGCGATGACGAACCCGTCACGATTGGCATCGTAGGCCCGGCTGGCGATGGCCGGCGTGTCGTTGTAGGCCGACGACATTGCGTTCATCGCATCGAACAGCACCGAGAGCGTCCAATCGAGCTCTTCCGAGCCACCGGCAAAGACGATGTCCTGCTTGCCCCAGGCGATGAGTTCCGATCCGTTCCCGATGCAATGCGAGGAGGTCGAGCACGCCGAGGAAATCGAATAGTTCACGCCACGGATGCGAAACGGAACCGCAAGGCAGGCCGAGGCCGTGGAACTCATGCCCTTCGGCACCTCGAACGGCCCGACCTTCTTGGGCCCTTTGCTGCGTGTCGTATCGGCGGCCCCGACGATTGCGCGTGTCGAAGGCCCACCGGATCCCATGATGATACCAGTGCGCTCGTTCGAGACCTCGCCCGGCTCGAGGCCCGCGTCGGCGATGGCCTTCTCCATGGCGATGTAGTTCCAGCCCGAGCCCGCCTCCATGAAGCGGCGGGGCTTACGGTCGACATGCTCCGTCCAGTCGATGCGCGGCGCCCCGTGCACTTGGCTGCGAAAGCCGAGCTCGGCATAGGTCGGCGCATGCACGATACCCGAGCGCGCCTCGCGCAGGGACGTCACCACCTCGGCCGCGCTGCTGCCGATGCTCGAGACGATCCCCAGCCCGGTGACCACGACGCGTCTCATCACGATACCTCTTGCAATGGGCCCGGGCCCCGCCGCTTCGACGCCGGCCGCCCGGGTCGGCGGCGCACCATATCCGGATCAGGCCGCTGCGCCAGCCTCGAACAGTCCGACGCGCAGATCCTGCGCGACATAGATGGTCTCGCCATCGGCAATGACCTTGCCGTCCGCGATCCCGAGCACGAGGCGACGCCGGATGACCCGGCGCAGTTCCACCTCGTAGCGCACCAGCTTGACCGACGGCAGCACCATGCCCGAGAACTTGACCTCCCCGACCGAAATGGCGCGACCGCGCCCCGGCTCACCCAGCCAGCCGAGGAAGAACCCCGTCAGTTGCCAGAGCGCGTCGAGACCGAGGCAGCCCGGCATCACTGGATCGCCCTTGAAGTGGCAATCGAAGAACCAGAGGTCGGGCCGCACGTCGAGTTCGGCCACCACCTGGCCCTTGCCATGCTCGCCGCCGTCTTCGCTGATCCGCACGATTCGATCGAACATGAGCATCGGCGGCAGGGGCAATTGTGCGTTGCCCGGCCCGAATAGCTCCCCACGTCCGCACTGGAGCAACTCCTCGTAGGAGTATTGCGCTTGCCGATCGACCATATCGTGTCCGCCTGCCGTGTTGGGTGACGTTCCAGGCGCGCCATGGACACCCCGGGAATTGCGGTTCGTAGCACACGCTCGCGCACCGGACCAACATGCTTGGTGAGCCTCGTGACACCACTGCGGCGGCCGTGCCTGACGAGCCCGGGCGGCGCGTGTGTCCATATTGAACACGGGCGCTTGGATCACAATGTTGCCTCGGGTGACAGTGTTTCGGTAGGATCGCCTGCCGGACCAGATTTTCCGGCCCGAATTGGAGCGCGGACGGTGTCCTCACCGATTTCAGGGTGGGGCGTTCTCGCGACCGGACGCGATGCAGCAGGTGCCACATGCACGACTGGACCAATGCCCGCACCGCCGACCGCTTGCGTTCGGTCGGATTGCGTCCGACGCGCCAGAGGATCGCGTTGGCGCGCCTGCTTTTCTCGGGCGGCCACCGTCACGTGACGGCCGAGCGCCTGCATGAAGAGGCAGCGAGCGCGCGCATGCCGGTTTCCCTCGCGACGGTCTACAACACACTCAATCAGTTCACCGATGCGGGGCTCCTGCGTGCGATCCCGGTCGACGGGTCCCTGACTTATTTCGACACCAATACGCTGGATCATCACCACTTCTACATCGAGGGCGAGGGTAGCCTCTTCGACGTTCCGTGCGGCAGCCTCGAGGTGGTCGGAACCCCCGCGACGCCTGCCGGCATGGAGGTGGCGAGCATCGACGTCGTCGTCCGCTTGCGTCGCACCACGCCGCGTTGACCCGCCGCCGCCGAACCGCCAAGTCCGATCGTTCCTGGCGCTCGCGACCGGGCCAGGCCCGCCACGAGGATGCTATGATTGCCCTCTAGGGATGGGCCGTTCGTGCTGCGCGTCGGGACGGATCGGCGGGGGAGGAAGAAGCACCGGCGTGGCGCTTGGCGGCCACGTCGAACGGCCTTGATCGGCCACGAGGGGCAAGGGGAGACGATCATGACGCGAGCAGGCGATGCCATCATCCAGGATGACACGCGCATCGAGGGCAGCATCAGCAATGGCGGCCGCATCGAGGTCTTCGGGATGATCCAGGGGGACGTCTCGACCCGTGATCTCGTTGTGCACGAGGGCGGCAAGGTGATCGGCGAGATCCGTACCGAGCAGCTCGAGGTGCGCGGGATGGTGCAAGGCGAGATCGCCGTCAAACACCTGCTCGATCTCGGGGAAACGGGCGAGGTGATCGGGGATCTGCGCTACAGCCAGTTGAAGGTGGCGCCGGGCGGCCACCTCAGTGCCGAGCTTCGCAACGTTCCCCCGCAGCTCTTCGGCGACCTGCGCCTCGAGACGGGGCGCGGCGAGGCGGTGGCACTGACCCGGATGGACCTCTGCGCGGTCGATGTCGAGGACGGCCCTGACAAGATCGTTTTCACGGTTTCCAATGCCCGCAACGGCTGGCTCGCCTACCGCGACGCCACCGGCGAGCCGGTCTCGAGCTTCACCCAGGCCGACATCGACGAGGGCCGCATCGTTTTCGTTCACGACGCCACCCACGACGGACCCGAGGCGGGCTTCGAGGTGATCGCCCGCGACAGCGCCGGCGCCACCACCGGGCGCGCCCGCACGGTCACCGTCGCCGTCGGCTGACGGGCGGCGGGGCGGATGGGCGGTCGGCAAGTCATCAGCGTGCAGGCCCGCGGAATTGCGCGAGCACCCGCCCGCTGGACCCGGCCGGACGCCTCAGGGTGTCTCGCATGGCGGCTTCGAGGCTGCCGCCGACGTCGCGCGCGGCGTGTGCTAGGAGAATGACCCGAAGCGGAATTGGCAGTTCCAATGCTTGGACAGTGCCGCCGCGTCCGCTTACCATCCCGCCGCGATTTCGATCTTGTCCGGCCTGACTACGACTTTCGTCGCTTGGAGACCATCGCGGGATGTCCGACTTGCAACCCTCGCCCACAACTTCACTAGCAGATGCGCAAAGGCTAAAGGTATTTATTTCCTACTCGCGAGCCGACACCGCCTTCGCCGATGAACTTGTGGCGGGACTCGAGTTCGCACAGCAGTTCGCGGTCACTATAGACCGACAGTCAATCATTGAGGGAGAGGACTGGAAGAAGCGACTTGGTACCCTCATTGCCGATTCTGATACTGTGGTCTTTGTGCTGTCGCCTGACTCTGCGAAATCGGAAATCTGCCTCTGGGAAGTGGAGGAGGCGTGGCGGCTGTCCAAGCGCATACTACCAGTTCTAGCTAGACCCATTGGCCCGCTTCCCGCGCCAGAGCGGCTGGCTGCCCTCAATTACGTGCGGTTCGACGAAGACCGCTCGTTCATGGCTGGCCTTAATGGTCTGGTGCGTGCCCTTAACACAGATGTTGAATGGTTGCGCGAGCACACGCGAATTCTAGCACGCGCGCTAGAGTGGCAGGCCGCTGGCCGAATGGCCAATCGGATGTTGTCGGGGAGCGACATTGAGGTTGCCAAGTCTTGGCTTGCGCGCCGCCCGAAGGATGCGCCCGAGGTGACTGATCTGCACCTCGCTTTCATCCAAGCCAGCGAGCAGGCTGAGATTGAGCGCTCAAACGCCGAACGCAAGAGGCTAAAGGAAATCGAAGAAGCCCAGAGCGCTCGTGCCGAAGCCCTCGTGGAGCGAGAGGTAGCGGTCAAGGCCTTGTCGCGACGCACGACTATTGGACTCTTCTCGGCGGGCGGACTCACGGCCGCGGCAGCTGGCTTCGCATGGTGGGGAAATGACGCCGAGCGCAGGTTCCAGCAGGAACGCCAGCGGGTCGCCGATGCCGAGGAACGAGCAATCGAGGAAGCGATCAATAAAGAAGCGATGCGGACTGACATAGTGGGGCAATTGGCGGCGTTTGCGGCAGCGCCAGACCAGTATGCGTCTGATGGAGACGACCATAACTCGCCATATACGCAAGCGATGATGGATGAGCTTGTCGACCAACGCTCTACATTTCAAGCAGCAATGGCTCGGGCTAGTCGCAAGGTCTTTACCATCACCGGATCACAGCGCCCCTTTATTTCCACCGACCTCAATGGAGAAATTTATCTCTTCCGCAAGTCACCGACGCGTCGGCTGAAAGCACTTATGATCTCCTGCGATCGAATCGCGGGATTCGAAAATTATCTTTTGAAGAACGTCGAGAACGATGCACGAGCGTGGGAAAAAATACTTCTGCAGGCCGGCTTCGAGACGCAGCGAATCGCGAACCCAAGTCGGGAAGTATGCGAGGCCGCCATCGATAATCTATATTTTGACCAACAAGAACGTCGCGGCGATATGCGCTCCCGCTTGGTCCAGCGCGTCGGCTTCGTGTCGACGAAACCAAAGGAGCCACCGCAGGATACGCTTGCCTTGGTCTTTTACTCTGGCACTGGCTTTGTCGTGGAGGGCGACCTATTCATTGGCGTGGTGGAGACGATGGTCGCGTCACCCAATCAAATATTTCAAACCGCGGTAAATCTGACCCAAATCCAGAGAAAACTTCGCGAACGCGCGGCAGCCTCGATTGTAGTAATGGACACTCATTTCAATCGCATCAGAGAAGCCGGTGCCAATCGGGGCGGCCAACGAGGACTCAGATAGGCAACAATTTTCACCAGTACCCCACGTGCAGCGGGTATCTATTCAAAGACCGGATCAACTGCGAACACGCGTCCATGTAACAGAGCGACGGCAGTTCTTGGCCCATCGCGTCGCGCCACCGACGTCCGAAATCGGACCGCTTCGACCGTCATCCGTCAAGTCCGCAGCGCCACCTTGAACGACCGGGCACATCCCTGACAATTTGGACCGACAGCATCCCTGACACTGCTAGGCGTCTTCCTTAGCCGGTTCCGGCGCCGAGCGCAGCCGCGCACGCGGCGGAGCGAAGCGGTGGAACCGGCCAACGCGATCGAC